>JAUYSN010000024.1 GCA_030696235.1 Sulfuricella sp.
TCGAGTTTGACCAGCAGGCGGATGTGCTGGCTGCCATGCGGCTTCATCAGGCCGACGCAGGTGTGGATCGGGTTTTCCACCTGGATGCCGCTGGCTATGGTGATCTGAATGGCGATGACCCCGGCGCTTTCCTGGCTGCGAATCTCAACGCCGGGTACGGTCTGCTGGCTGAGCATCTGTTGACCATCCACCACCAGGTGGGCGGTCTGCGGCTGGGTGAGGATTGCCGCATCCGGATAATGGCTGAACAGCGCGCTCAGCAGGTCGTTCTTGCCGTCAGGCATGGCATGTCTCCCCGTCGCATACGCCGAAATCGCGATGGCGGAAGTGTTCGGCGACCCGCTCCGGTTCGCCCGTCATGACCAGTCTGCCACCGCAGAGCAGTGAGGCACGGTTGGCGATGCGCGCGATCTCCTGTCGATGGGTAATCAGCAGCACGGCGGCGCCCTCCCTTTGCAGTTCCTTGATCACATCGACGACCTCCTGCAGGGACAGCATGTCGATCCCCGAGTCCGGTTCGTCGAGGATTGCCAGCTTCGGTTTCAGCGCTAGCAATGAGGCCAGCTCGATGCGCTTGCGCTCCCCTCCGCTCAGTGTTTTGTCCAGCGCCCGTCCCAGGTAGAGACCCGGTTCCAGGCCGACGCGCCGCAGGCAGTCCGCCGGGGCGTTGGCTGCCCGCCCCAGGCTCAGATAGTCGCCCACGCTCAGCCCTTCAAAGCGGGCCGGCTCCTGCCAGGCCATGGTAATCCCGAGTTGGGCGCGTTCGTGGATGGCCAGGGTATTGATCAACTGCCCCTGAAAACGGATTTCGCCCGCAGTGGGTATATAGCCGCCGCAGCCCATGATGAGATTGGCGAGAGTGGTCTTGCCGGCGCCGTTGGCGCCGAGCAGGGCATGAATCTCCTGCTCGTGCACCGTCAGGTCAAGACCGGACAGGGGTTTCTTGTCCCGCACCGAGTACGTCAAGCCTTTAACCTCAAGCAAAACCATGCGCTATACTCCAATCAAGCCATTTCACAAGGCCAAGCCATGTCATAAAGTAGCCAAGCTGCTCGCCGAAGATACCCGAACACCTACAGCCTCTTTTATTTATAGACTTTCTTCCAGGCCCGGAGCAATTCCGGTGCGGAACATCCCCGTATAGGGCAGACAATGAGACCCCTGTTCCATCCGAAACTTGTCAACGACCCTTTCGGGGATCCCGCGCTTTATGTGGATTGCCTGTTCGAGAAACGGGCCCTGATGTTCGACCTGGGGGATATCAGGAAGCTTGCCCCGCGGAAGATCCTGCGCCTGAGCCACATTTTCGTTTCCCATACTCATATGGATCATTTCATGGGGTTCGACTGGCTGCTCAGGATTTCCCTGGGCCGCGAAAAGCTGATGCATCTTTTTGGCCCAGCCCGCTTCCTGGAGCAGGTTGAACACAAGCTGGCGGCTTATACCTGGAACCTGGTGGAGAATTATTCCAGCGATTTCACCCTGGTCGTGACCGAGGTTCAGCGGGAGGGGATGGCGAGAAGGGCCAGATTCCACTGCAGGACCGGTTTCCGAAGAGAAGCCGAACAAGAACTGGCACTGGCCGACGGGGTCCTTGTGGATGAAGAGATGTTTCGCGTCCGCTGCGCCATCCTCGACCACAAAACCCCCTGCCTGGGCTTCGCATTAGAGGAAAAGGCGCATATTAACGTGTGGAAAAACCGCCTGGCGGAAATGCGCCTTCCCATGGGGCCATGGTTGCGGGAATTGAAACAGGCTGTGCTCCGGGGCGAAGCGGACGATACGATGTTCCGTGTCTGGTGGAAGGAAGAGCGGCAGGTCCGGGAGGCGCATTTTCCCCTCGGCCAGCTCAAGGCCGAAGTGCTGCGCATCGTTCCGGGGCAGAAGATCAGCTACGTCACCGACCTGGTCTATCATCCGGAGAATGCCGGAAAGGTCATCAATCTGGTTCGCGGTTCGGATCTGCTTTTCATCGAAGCCGGCTTTTTGCAGCAGGACGCCGAGCGTGCGGCACAAAAGTACCACCTGACTGCCCGGCAAGCGGCCTCAATGGCGAGGGAGGCAGGAGCGAAGAACGTTATTCCGCTTCATTTCTCCCCCAGCTACTCCGACCGGGAGGCGTTGTTACGCCAGGAACTGGAAGCCTCGCTTGGCTTGCCGCCAAACGCTTGACACGTCCTAGAATGCCGGCACGTCAGCCGGGACGGCGCTCCTGCTGAATGATGCCCAGTTCATGCGAGCCAGCGAGTCCGTGCTCTGGCGCAGGATTCTTTGGGCTGCCCGCACCTTGTCAAGCAAACCAGTCAGTTCGGCATCGAACCTTTCATTGGCAACCAGTCGGTACCACTCGTCACCGTCCGGATCCTCCTCATCAAGATTGCGCCAGAACAGGTTGCTGAAGCTCCCGTATGAAACCGGTTTCCCCGCAAGAAGGTCGGCCCTGATTTTGCCGGCCCATAGTCGGCGTCTCTCAATCAGCCCCTCCGCGCCATCGTGAACCGTCACGGACAGGTAGGCATGGAGATCTCCCGGCCGCCTGATCTGCTCAAGCTCAAAAACCCGGTTTCCCGCGGTAGCATCCGCAATCAGGGCTCGCAGAGCGGCGCTGGAGATTTCCAGGGCAACACCGGTCTGAAATTGGTGAATCTTGTCGAGGTACATTTGTTCCTTCTCTTAAGGCAGATTTTGATAGGAAAATCCTGCTAAGGTTCAATGTGTCATTCCGTTTTATTCCAGATCGCGCCGTGACGGCTGCTACACTGGTAGTGTTGCATTTGCCGTGAGGTGGGCATGCGCGAAATTGACGGTTCCTACGGAGAAGGGGGTGGACAGCTGCTGCGCACGGCGGTGGCGCTTTCTGCCATTACCGGGGAAGCTGTCCATGTGCGGAACATCCGTGCCAATAGAACCAATCCCGGACTTGCCCCCCAGCACCTGACCGCGGTCATGGCCGTGGCCGGGCTGTGCGGCGCCGAGACGGAAGGGGTGGAAGTCAAATCGCGGGAAATCCTGTTCCGGCCCGGCCGGGTGCGTGGCGGCCGGTTCGATTTTAGCGTTGGCACTGCCGGCAGCATCACTCTGGTGTTGCAGGCGGCGCTGCCCGTTGCGGTTGCCTGCGGAGAAGGCTTGTGGATGCGCATCACCGGCGGCACCGATATCCGGGCCGCCCCGCCCCTGGATTACTTTCGCCATGTGCTGCTGCCCCTACTCTCCCGCATGGGCGTCAGGGTCCGCATCGAGGTGTTGCAGCGGGGGTATTACCCGCGGGGCGGAGGGGAGGTTGCCGTGGAGGTGCTGCCCTCCTTGCCGCTTCAGCCGTTGATTCTGGATGCGCCCGGCGCCCTAAGGGAAATCCGCGGTTTCGCCCACATTGCCAACCTGCCGGAGCATATCGTTCAACGCATGGCAAATTCGGCGCTGGCGGAGCTCTCGGCCTTTCCTGCGCCATCCATCGATCAGGCAGTATTGGGTGCAGATGAAGCTATCGGGGCGGGAGGGGCGATTGTTTTGGTCGCGCACATGGCGCACACCATTCTGGGCGCTTCCGCCATCGCGCAACGAGGAGTGCCCGCAGAGACACTTGGCTCGGAAGCGGGCAGGCTGTTGTGCGAGGAAGTTTCTGCCGGGGCAAGCCTCGATATCCATGCTGCCGATCAGGTGCTGATTTATCTCGCCCTTGCTGGTGGCAACTCACGCTTTCTGGCAAGAAGGCTCTCATCCCACGCTCTTACCACCATCTGGCTGCTGGAGCAGTTTCTGCCTGTGCGCTTCAACATCATTGAGGCCGATTCCCTGGTGAGGGTCGAGGTGACATCCAATCCGGCTTGAAAATTCAGAAGAATATGTCCCTCGAAAGCCCTTTGCTTTTGAGAGTGCGATGCAGGGATTCCAGTGCCTCCACCTGAATCTGGCGCACCCGTTCCCGGGTAATATCGAGCATATCGGCCACCTTTTCCAGGGTGTGGACTTCATGGCCGTTCAAGCCAAAACGCCGCTCAATCACGCAACGCTGCTTGTCGCCTAATCCATCCAGCCACAGCCGCACGAACGCTTCAATTTCTGCGCACTGCAGTTTTTCTTCAGGCAGAGGCATATCCTCATCGGGAATCGCATCACCCAGTGTGAGCTCCGGATCGATACCCAACGGCGTATCCAGGGAGGCCATGCGCTGATTCAGGTTCAGCGCACGGCGCACACAGTCCACCGGCTTGCCCAAGAGATGCGCCACATCATCGGCGCTGGGTTCGGCACCCTTATGGGCTTCAAGGTGCCGGAACGCCTGCAAACAGGAGTTCATTTCCCTGATCACATGCACCGGAATTCGAATGGTGCGTGACTGGTTCATGATGGCGCGTTCGATATTCTGCCGTATCCACCAGGTCGCGTAGGTGGAGAACCGGAATCCGCGCTCCGGTTCGAATTTTTCCAAGGCATGGATGAGCCCCAGGTTGCCTTCCGAGATCAGATCGAGCAGCGTCACGCCGCGATTGATGTAATGCTTGGCGATGCTGACTACCAGTCGGAGGTTGCATTCGATCATGCGCTGGCGGGCATTGAAGTCGCCCTCCCTGACGCGGGTGGCAAGCTCCCGCTCCTCTTTCGCTGTCAGCAGGGCGTTTTTGCCAATCTCATTGAGATAGGTGAGCGTGACATCAACCTGAAACTCGTCGATGTGCGCTGCCAGTTCGGGCAACGACTCAGCCAGTTCCTCGGCCTGCTCAGAAAATTCTTCATCCAGAAAACGCTCTTCTTCATGTTGGCCCATCTTTATAAGTACGCTCCAAAGTGTATTTGTTATATTAAGGTAACGTGCTTTATGAGGCATTTATGTTCCTCAAGCTCCACATTCATTTGTCTGGGAATTGAAAAAATTTTACCATAAGTGCGCGCTTAAAAGTTGATCTGGGTCAGTATTGCTAATTTGGCGAAATAGCTGGAAGCATCCCTATCCGGGATAATGGTGCTTACCGACGCTGACCCGCTTCGCCTGCAATCCCTCCCCTGCGGCTTCCTCGATGAACTGCACTTCGCTGCCGACTTCCAGCTTGTCAAAATCGGGATGTACCACGTTGTCGCGATTGAAATAAAATTCCCGACCGTCCGGTGTCTCGATGAAGCCAAAACCATCTTGGAATATTCTGGCCACATGTCCATGCAGTTCGCCTTCATGGATCTTGGTATCGCCTCGCTGGCGCCGCCCATAATCTTCCAACTGACGCTTTGCTGCATCGAATGCATCCCGCAGTGCCACATAGAGGTCTTCATGCATGTCACGATTGACCGCCAGTTCGCTGCCGGGCACGGTGATATCCAGTCGTACGTTGAAGAGATTGCCCTGGTGCTTGTGTTTTCCTGCAATTTCCACCGTGGCCTTGCAGCCGATGATGTGGGAATAGAACGATTCCAGCTTTTCCATCTTCTCCCTGATGTGTGTTTCCACCGCATCGGAGGGGGGCATGTTACGAAAAACAATTTGGGGTTGGCGTTGCATGTTAATACCTCCTGGATTAAATCCTGGTTTGAGCTTCACGTTCCTGTTCGCGCGGAGCGACCTTGGCCAGTTCTGCCATCTCCTCAGCCAGCAGGTCCAGCATGTCGTCTGCCGACACAATGCCTTCAAGCCCTCCCTCCTGGTTGACAACCGGGATACGGCGGATTCCCTTGGCGCGCATGAGCCGAATCGTCTCGAACACACCTTCATTGTCCTGCACGCTGACCAGTTGCGGGCCCATAATGTCACCCACGCTGAACTCATTGAAGTCCAGGGATTTGGCAATGATCTCGATAACCATATCGCGATCGGTGACCATGCCGACCGGCACTCGCTTGCCATCGGTCTCGTCCACGACAACCAGATCGCCTACATGATGCTGGCGCATGAGTTGCGCCGCTTCCGGGATGCCCGTTTTTCTTGTCGCGAACACGACTTCACGGTTGCAAAATTCACCGATAGGCATGGTATTTCCTCTCGATTAGTTAATGTCGGACTGCGATGCGACAAAGCAAACATGGGAATCAATTTCAATATAGAACATTTGAAGTTAGGAAATGGATATCTATCGCTCCCACACCACGCGTAGCAGGTTCTCCTGCTCGTTGTAGTGAAATTCCAGTTCGCCCTTGTAGGCATGATGCAGGGCTTCGCCGATGCCGCGGGCGAGATGGATGTCGGTCGTGGTGATCAGGATGCCGTCATCCTGCTCCTCGATCCCGATAATCCGCTCCAGGGGATGCTCCGCCTTGGCTCTTGCCTCCTCGTTCTTTACCAGGTGCAACAATTCCTCGCGGTGTTCCTTGAAAAAGGAACCGCCCACGGTCACAAAACCGGCCGGGAATTCGTCATGGATGCGGTGACAGGCCGGGCATAGCTCCTCGTGGGCCTGGGCTGGCTTTGGTAGCCATTGCCAGCGCCCCTCGTGGAACACGGCGCCGCATTGCGGGCAAACCGTGGGCTCCGGCAGTTTGTGCTTGGATTTGTAGGCGTCGTGCCGATATTCCTGCCCCCAAATCAGCCGGTAAGGCCGGATGGGTTGGAAACCTGCGAATCGGGTTTTCATTTTGCTCTCCTTTAGTGACACAAAAAATTGGCAATTTACATCCACTCCTTTTCCGCAGCAGTGCGCTGTTCACCCCACAGCGCGCCCGGCGGCAGGTCGAGCAGGGAATAGGCACCTGCTTGCAGGGAAGGTAATGACCTTGCGGCGGCAAGCATCATTCGCGCCGCAAGCCCCGCCTCGTCGAAGCGCGCCTCCAGCAAAAAGGAGGCATGGCTGGCTTCCCTCGCTGCGGCGCGGCGCTCCAGCAACACGCCACGGTTTGTTTCTTCCAGCGCGGCGATACTGGGCACGGGGAATACCAACGTCTGTTCATCAAGAAACAGGGGGTCATGGATGATAGCGTACTCCACTTCGGCTGCATCGGCCGACGGTTCCAATTCAACATAAACATAGCGTTGGATGGTCCCTTCCACGGACTTGAGCTCTGTCGCCAGCGCTTTCCTGACCCCCTTGACCCCCTCTGCTGCCAGTGTATGGTGCAGACTAGGCCCGGTATGCAGGCTGGTTTCCGTATGCCCGTGGGGAACCAGCAACGCGAAATAGCTGCGGAACAGGGACAGGGCGCCCGGATCGCATCCCGCCCCAACGACTGCCGGTACTCGGTGAAAAAGCGCGGCCCGATGTATTTCTGACTTATGCCTGAGAAAGGCCTCGCCGTGGAGGCGTGCGCATTCCACCACGGGAATGCGGCCTTGCAGAAGGTCTTTCGCTATCCCCATTACCGCATCGGGAGGAACGCAGATCAGCGCGGCATCAACTTCCTTCAGCTCGCTGATATGGGTAACGGCAGGCGCTTTCAGCCAGGGAGCGGGGGAACTGCCGCTGCGCCGCACGATCCCTGCCAGCACCGTGGACGGGTCGGCAAGAATAGCCTCGGCGCATTTGCGCCCCAGATTCCCCAGGCCGATGATGGCAAGCCGCGGTTTTTTCATGCTGTTACACCGTTGTTACTAATGGATGCGATGTCCACCTCAAAACCCTCCCCCTTCAGCCGGTAGAAAGGGAACAACAGCTCGGAATCCTCGAAATGGTCTGCGCTGATAATCAATGCTTTCATGGCAACTCCTGGGGGCACATCTCCGAAAGGCGGCCTGTGGTAACGATGAAACCGGGGGCATTTCAATGCGGCTTGCCTATACTGAGATTATAGGCGAAGGAGTTGGATAGGTAGCGGATGCAGGCTGGGAGATGACCATTGATGAACTGGAATATTATTGTGACTTCCTTGCCGGGCTCAGGGTGTGAATATCGCCTGCTGCACGAGCTTCGATCAATGGGGAAATTTCATATGACCGAGTTCAAGGATGTGTGTTTGGGTTATGTGGAGGATGTCACGAACTTCCTGGAGGCAATCCGGCAGGCGGCAGAAGAAGGTGCGCCCTGGGTAAAGGATCTGGGGCGGGTGATTCCCGTCGAGAAAACTTTCCACTTCGCCCCGGAAACCCTTGCGGAGCAATTGAAGGAGGCTGTCACCCCTTATGTCGGCCGCATTTCAGGAGGGACGTTTCATGTGCGCCTGGAACGGCGTGGGCTCATTGGGCAGGTAATCAGTCACGAAATGGAGCGCAGCGTCGCCGATCACCTCTTTGCCTTGGCTGAAAAGGAAGGCCGGCAAGTGATGACTTCCTTCAAGAATGCCGATTACATCGTCGCTGCTGAAACCGTCGGCCACGAATGTGGCGTCACTCTGCTGACCCGCGATCTGCGGCAACGTTATTCTTTTGTAAAAACCAGATAGGACTGGCCATAATGAATACCCCCCAGACTTTTTTTGCTTACACGCCCAGGGGCGCGGGAGTGTTGTGTGCCGTTGTCTACATCGAAGCGGGCAAGGATGTGTATGGCTGGTGGATCGGCTATAGCGATGGAGATTATCCCTCGGCCTTTTTCAAGCTGGAAAATTTCTTCTCGGCCCGGATGACCTCATTTTTTGCGACCGAAAGGTCCGATCTGTATGGCGGGTGGAAATTCGACTACTCCACCGGAAAACCGGAACGGATCGATCCTCCTCTTCCGGTTGAAGAGGACATGTGCCACGAACTGGAGCGGCTACAGGGTGAATTCGGCGCCGAATGGCTGTTTTTCGACGGCAACGAAGGGATCGAAGGGGAGGTGGAAGCCTATCACCACCAGGATCTACCGGTGCTGGCCGTCAATATCAAGAGCAGGAAGCTGAACAAGCTGGATAAAAGTGATGTCGTTTGGACATACGGGTCAAAGGATTTCGACCGGGACATCCTTGATTACCTGATGGCCAGGTGGCCGCTGGAATACGGGAAAGAATAGTGGACTTGTCTGCATTTATCCTTGAAAAATCAGTTATCCACAGATGAACACAGATATTTCAATGCGTTGACTTCATTGCATGACTCACCCTGACGGTGATGTGCGATTGACTTTCAACCACCTGAT
>JAUYSN010000041.1 GCA_030696235.1 Sulfuricella sp.
AGCAAAACCGGCAGCCCCCGCACCGCAACCCGCAGCTCCTGTAACCGCAGCAGCGGCGGTTGCGCCGGCCAGGGCCGCGGCCCCAGCCGCACCGGTTGCCCCGGCGCCGCTAGCCGATATCGGCGAAAACACAAAAGTCCACGGCAGCCCGTCGGTGCGTGCCTTCGCCCGCGAACTGGGCGTCAACCTCGCCTTGGTCAACGGTTCCGGCCCGAAGCGCCGCATCCTGAAGGAAGACGTACAGGCCTTCGTCAAGGCCGAACTGTCGCGCCCGCGTGGCGGTGCTGCCGGTGGTATCGGCCTGTCGGTGCTGGAAATGCCGCAGGTGGATTTTGCCAAGTTCGGCGCAATCGAAGTCAGGCCGCTCACCAAGATCAAGAAAGTATCCGGCGCCAACCTGCACCGCAACTGGGTCACCGCGCCCCACGTCACCCAGCACGAGGAAGCCGACATCACCGAACTGGAAGCCTTCCGCAAGGCGATGAGCGACGAGGCGCAGAAGCAGGGCGTCCGACTCACCCTGCCGGCGTTCCTGATCAAAGCGATGGCAGCGGCGCTGAAAGCCCATCCCCACTTCAACACCTCCCTCTCCGCAGACGGCGAGAGCCTGGTGTTCAAGCAATACATCCACATCGGCATGGCGGTGGACACGCCGGACGGGCTGGTGGTGCCGGTGATCCGCAATGCCGACCAGAAAGGCGTGCTGGATCTGGCGCGCGAGCTGATGACCCTCAGCCAGAAGGCGCGCGACAAGAAACTCACCCCCGGCGAAATGCAGGGTGGCAGCATCAGCATTTCCAGCCTGGGCGGCATCGGCGGCAGCTTCTTCACACCCATCATCAACCTGCCGGAAGTGGCGGTGCTCGGCATCTCCCGCGCCACCATGAAGCCGGTGTGGAACGGCAAGGAATTCGTGCCGCGCCTGATGCTGCCGCTGTCGCTGTCCTACGACCACCGCGTCATCGACGGCGCCCAGGGCGCGCGCTTCATCACCGATCTGAGCCAGATGCTGGCGGACGTGCGGCGGCTGCTGTTGTAGATTTAAACAACACATTTACCGCAAAGGACGCCAAGGACGCGAAGGAAAAACATAACGAATTCCTTTGCGTTACTTTGCGTCCTTTGCGGTTAACAAAGATTTATTGAGGTGTTTGTATGCCCAAAATCATCGAAATCACCGTGCCGGACATTGGCGACTTCAAGAGTGTCGAAGTCATCGAAATCCTGGTGAAGCCGGGGGATAAAATTCAGAAGGACGATTCGCTGATCGCGCTGGAAAGCGAGAAGGCGACGATGGAGATACCCTCTTCTCACACCGGCGTGGTCAAGGCGCTCAAGCTGAAGGTCGGCGACAAGGTTTCCCAGGGATCGCTGATTCTTACCCTGGAAGCCGAACAGGAAAGCGCGCCAGTCCCGCAGCCGGAAGCACCGGAGCAGCCTGCGGCCGAAGCGGCCACCACGATATCCGCAGCGGAAATCCAGGCCGACGTGGTGGTACTGGGCGCCGGCCCGGGCGGCTACACCGCCGCCTTCCGCGCCGCCGACCTGGGCAAGAAGGTGGTCCTGATCGAACGCTATCCGAGTCTGGGCGGCGTCTGCCTCAACGTCGGCTGCATTCCCTCCAAGGCGCTGCTGCATGTCGCCAAGGTCATCTCCGAGGCGGAAGAGGTCAGCCACCACGGCGTCAGTTTCGGCAAGCCGAAAATTGACATCGACCAGATCCGTGCCTGGAAAGAAAGCGTGGTTACCAAGCTCACCGGCGGGCTGGGCTCATTGGCGAAGCAGCGCAACGTCCAGGTCATTCGCGGCGTCGGCAAGTTTATCGCCCCCCATCACATCCGCGTCGAAACCGCGGATGGCGAAGTCACGGTGGCCTTCGACAACGCCATCATCGCCGCCGGTTCGCAGGCGGTGAAAATCCCGACCTTCCCGGCCGACCCGCGCGTGATCGACTCGACCGGCGCGCTTCAGCTGGCCGACGTTCCGAAAAGAATGCTGGTCATCGGCGGCGGCATCATCGGCCTGGAAATGGCCACCGTCTACCATGCGCTCGGCGCAAGGATCACCGTGGTGGAGCGCGGCCCGCAGCTCATGCCCGGCGCCGACCCGGACATCGTCAAACCCCTGCTCAAGCGCATCGAGAAACGCTACGAAGCCATCCTGCTCAACACCAGCGTGGCTGCACTGGAGGCAAAGAAGGACGGCATCCTCGCCACCTTCGGCGGAGACAACGCACCGGCACCGCAGCTGTTCGACCGGGTGCTGGTTGCGGTAGGCCGCAGCCCCAACGGCAAGCTGATCGGCGCCGAGAACGCCGGCATCCGGATCAGCGAGCAGGGCTTCATCCCGGTGGACAAGCAGCAACGCACCAACATCCCGCACATCTTCGCCATCGGGGATATCGTCGGCCAGCCGATGCTGGCGCACAAAGCGGTGCACGAGGGCAAGGTAGCCGCGGAGGTGATTGCCGGCCACAAGGCGGCATTCGACCCCAGCACCATCCCTTCGGTCGCCTACACCGACCCGGAAGTGGCGTGGATGGGGCTGACCGAGACCGAGGCCAAGGCGCAGGGCATCGCCTACGAGAAGGCATCGTTCCCCTGGGCGGCCAGCGGCCGTGCGCTCTCCATCGGCCGCGACGAGGGCATCACCAAGCTGATCGTCGAGAAGGAGTCCCGCCGCATCCTCGGCGCCGGCATCGTCGGCAGCAATGCCGGCGAGCTGATCGCGGAAGCCGTGCTGGCGCTGGAAATGGGCGCGGACGCGCAGGATATCGGGCTGACCATCCACCCCCACCCGACCCTGTCGGAAACCCTGGGTTTCGCGGCGGAAATGGTGGAAGGCACCATCACCGATCTCTACATAAAACGTAAATAGGGAAGAACTGAACTAGTAGTCAGTCATATTGAATTTGCGTGATGTAGGAGCGACCTCCAGGTCGCGAACC
>JAUYSN010000045.1 GCA_030696235.1 Sulfuricella sp.
GAGCAATCCCGCCGACCTGGACGGGCTGCTTGCTGCCGCTGCTTATCAGGCGCTGGTGGAGAGCGAAGCACACTGATTTTCACCGCAAAGGACGCAAAGGTTCGCAAAGGAAAAGCGAAAGAAGGTGAATTACCTCGCGAACCTTTGCGTCCTTTGCGGTAAATGATTTAAAAGGTAATTTATGCCCTTCATTCCCCATACCGAAGAAGATATCAAGGCCATGCTCGACAGCATAGGCGCGGCCTCGATCGAAGATCTGTTCGACGAAATCCCGGCTGCGCTGCGCGCCGACAGGCTAGAAAACGTGCCGCCGGCCCTGAACGAGATGGCCGCAGGCCGCTTGATGCAGGAACGGGCGGAACAGGATGGGCGTTACCTGAATTTTATCGGTGCTGGCGCCTACGAGCACCACATACCGGCGGCCGTGTGGCAGATCGCCGGCCGCGGCGAATTCTATTCCGCCTATACGCCTTATCAGGCCGAGGCGAGCCAGGGCACGCTGCAACTGCTGTACGAATTCCAGACCATGATGGCCTCGTTGACCGGCATGGATATCTCCAATGCCAGCCTGTACGACGGCGCTTCCGGCCTGGCCGAAGCGGTGCTGATGGCGGTGCGCGCGCACAAGTCGGCGCGCCGTGTTCTGGTGCCGGCAGCGGTGCATCCGATCTGGCGCCAGGTGACCGATGCCCTGGTGAAGAACCAGGGCATCGAACTGGTTCCCGTACCCTATTGCACCGGCGGCGGCGACACCGTGGCCGAAGCGCTGAAGCGCTTCGAAGGCGAGGATTTTGCCGCGCTGGTGATTCAGCAGCCGAATTTCTTCGGCGTGCTGGAGGAAGTGGACGAACTGACAAATTGGGCTCATGCCCAGGGCATGCTGGTGATCGGCGCGGTTAACCCGATTTCCCTCGGCATGCTCAAGGCGCCGGGCCAATGGGGAAGCAAGGGTGCTGATATCGCCGTTGGCGAGGGGCAGCCGCTGGGCGCGCCGCTATCCTCGGGCGGCCCCTATTTCGGTTTCCTGTGCTGCAAGCAGGCGCTGGCGCGGCAGATGGCGGGGCGCATCGTCGGCCGCACCGTGGACATGGACGGCAAGCAAGGTTTCTGCCTGACGCTGCAGGCGCGCGAGCAGCATATCCGCCGCGCCAAGGCGACCTCCAACATCTGCACCAACCAGGGATTGATGGCGACGGCGGCGACGGTTCATCTCGCGCTGCTCGGCCAGGAGGGTCTGGAGCGCGTCGCGGCGGCCTGCCATGCCAACACCCGGATGCTGGCCGAGCAGGCGTGCCTGATTGCGGGGGTGGAGCGGGTGTTTTCCGAGCCCTTCTTCCACGAGGTGGTGATCACCTTCGATCTCCCCGTCGCCGACGTGTTACGTGCCATGGAGGCTCAGGGCATAATGGGCGGGCTGGACCTGACGCTCTGGTATCCGGAGCTGGGCAACGCCCTGCTGGTTTGCGCCACGGAAACCAAAACCCAGGAGGACATCCGGAAATTCCTGGAAAACCTGGAACGCATCGTTTCCCGGCGCAGTTCCGGCCCCGCCTGTACTAGACTTAAGCCCACCGCCACTAGCAAGTGGTAAGTTTGATACCCTGAATTGAGAGCTTGATTTTAATTTGAACCACAAAGACACAGAGGAAGCCCGGGAAAAAACTGCTGTGACTCTGCGTCTCTGTGGTAGAAGGAAGGTAGACTGTATGCTGATTTTCGAACTCTCCCGTCCGGGACGCAAAAATCTGGCCCAGGCCCCCGCGGCCCAGCCTGAAGCGAACGATATTCCTGCCCATTTGCGCCGCGGCGACAAACCGCTGCTGCCGGAAGTCTCCGAGATGGACGCAGTACGCCATTACACCCGGCTGTCGCAGAAGAATTTCTCGATCGATACCCACTTCTATCCGCTCGGCTCCTGCACCATGAAATACAATCCGCGCGGCGCCCACCAGCAGGCCATGTTGCCGCAGTTTCTGGCGCGCCACCCGCTGGCGTCGGAGGCCACCGGGCAGGGCGTGCTGGCCTGCCTGCATGAACTGCAGGAAATGCTCAAGGATGTGACCGGCATGGCCGGGGTTTCGCTTACGCCGATGGCGGGCGCCCAGGGCGAGTTCGCCGGGGTGGCGATGATCCGCGCCTATCACGTTTCCCGTAATGATGCGGCGCGCACCGAAATGCTGGTGCCGGACGCGGCGCACGGCACCAACCCGGCCTCGGCGGTGATGTGCGGCTACACGGTGCGGGAAATCCCCACCGACCGCGACGGCAACGTCGACCTGGAAGCGCTCAGGGCAGCCGTGGGGCCACAGACGGCCGGACTGATGCTGACCAACCCCTCCACCCTCGGGGTGTTCGAAAAGAATATCAGCGAGATGCAGCAGATCGTGCACCAGGCCGGCGGCCTGACCTACTACGATGGCGCGAACCTCAACGCCATCCTGGGTCGCGTCAAGCCGGGCGACATGGGCTTCGATGTGATCCACGTCAACCTGCACAAAACCTTTTCCACCCCGCACGGCGGCGGCGGACCCGGCTCCGGCCCGGTGGGTGTCAGTGAGCGCCTGCTGCCGTTCCTGCCGATACCGGTGGTCGCCTTCGAGTCCGGGCGCTACCGTCTGGTGACGGAAAAGGATCTGCCGCAAAGCATCGGACGTCTTTCCGGCTTCATGGGCAATACCGGTATCCTGCTGCGCGCCTATTCCTACGCGCGCATGCTGGGCGCGGAAGGGATGCGCCGCGTGGCGGATTTCGCCACCCTCAACGCCAACTACCTGATGGCGGAGCTGAGCAAGGCCGGCTTCGATATCGCCTTCCCGCAACGCCGCGCCAGCCATGAATTCATCGTCACCCTGAAAGGCTTGAAGGAGCAAACCGGGGTGAGCGCGATGGACGTGGCCAAGCGCCTGCTCGACAAGGGCTTCCATGCACCCACCACCTATTTCCCGATGCTGGTGCCGGAATGCCTGCTGATCGAGCCGACCGAAACCGAGTCGAAGCAGACGCTGGATGCCTTCGTCGCGGCACTGAAGGAAATTCTGGACGAGGCCCATGCCAATCCGGAGATGGTCAAGACTGCGCCACACACCATGCCGGTGCGCCGTCTCGACGACGTCAAGGCAGCGCGCGAGCTGGATCTGGTGTGGAAGGCTTAGTCTTCATCAATCTGTAACACGCATCCCTTAAACTGGCTCCAATATGGAAAGCCCGCACAAAGGCAAGACTGGGCTGAGACGCCTGTGGAACGCCTTCCACTATTCCCTGGCGGGATTCAAGGCCGCCTACCAGAACGAGGACGCCTTTCGGCAGGAATCCCTGCTGGCGGCGGTCTTGATTCCGCTCGCGCTGCTTCTGCCGGCGGGGGCGGTCGGCAAGGCGCTGATGATTGCCAGCGTGCTGCTGGTGCTCATCGTCGAACTGCTCAACTCGGCGGTGGAGGCCACGGTTGACCGGATTTCCCTGGAAGACCACCAGCTCGCCAAACGGGCCAAAGACATCGGCAGCGCCGCCGTGCTGATGAGCCTGGTCAACCTCGCAGTGGTTTGGTTGCTGGTGCTGTTCGGCTAGCCTGTCACAAAAAATTCACCTCGCTGTCATAATAGTTTCTTCTTGCTGCGCCAAATTGGTGGCATGGAAAAACAGACCCCCTTCATCCCCCTGTATCTGCCGCTCACTCAGCGTTCGCTGCGCGTGGCGGTGGTCACGGAAACCTACCCGCCCGAGATCAACGGCGTCGCCCTGACCATCCAGCACATGGTCGAGGGTTTGCGCCGGCGCAATCACCAGATCCAGCTGATCCGGCCGCGCCAGGGCAAAGGCGATACGCCCTCCTTCACCTCCAATCTGCAGCAGATCCTGCTGCCGGGCTTTGCCATCCCGCGCTATCCCAACCTGCAACTGGGGCTGCCGGCCGGATCCGCGCTGCGACATCTGTGGCGCGAGAGTCGGCCGGACGTGGTGCACATCGTCACCGAGGGGCCGCTCGGCTGGTCGGCGCTGAACGAGGCGCGCAAGCTGGATATTCCGGTCACCAGCGATTTCCATACCAATTTCCACAGCTACACCCAGCACTACGGCATTGGCTGGATGCGCAGGCCGATCGGCGCCTATCTGCGCCATCTGCACAACCGCGCGCGGCTGACGCTGGTGCCCGATCGGGGCTTGCGCGGCAAACTCGAGGCGCAGGGCTACCGGAATCTGGTCATCGTCGGGCGGGGCGTCGACACCGATCTGTTCAATCCCGCACGCCGCAGCATGGAATTGCGCCGCAGCTGGGGCGCGGGCGAGGACGACCCGGTGGCAGTCCATGTCGGCCGGCTGGCGGCGGAGAAGAATCTCGATGCGGTGGTGGACGCCTTCGACGCGATGCGCGCCAGACACCCCAGGACAAAGCTGGTGTGGGTGGGCGATGGCCCGCAGCGCGCACTGCTGCAGGCGCGCAACCCGGGGCACTTTTTTGCCGGCATGCGGACCGGCGCCGATCTGGCCGAGCATTATGCCTCCGCCGATGTGTTCCTGTTTCCCAGCCTGAC
>JAUYSN010000055.1 GCA_030696235.1 Sulfuricella sp.
CGCTTCCCAGCGTTTCGTACTCCGACATGGCGATGCGGCTCAAACGCAGCAGCATCTGCTCCCGCATGCGGACGACCACGTCCTTGGCGATCAGGGTGAAGCTGCGGCCCTGCCAAACGCCCAGGATCAACGCTGTCAGCCGCAGTGCCAGCGTCAACGCCAGCACCGCGCTGATGTACAGAACCGGCCCGTGCCAGGCGGCGGGGAACTGGCTGTTCAGCCAAGCCACCAGCCGACCGGGCTGGTGCAGCAGCACTTCGTCCACCAGCAGTGGCATCAGGAGCGGAATCGGCACGCTCGCCACCGCCGCCAGGATGGCGACGATGTGGGCGCTGATCAGATCCTTCTTATGCTCGCGGACGATGCCGAGGATGGAGGACCAGGTATAGGCGGCAGACATCGGGTTATTTCAAGCTCTGTTTCAAAGAAGCAACTTCCTTATGTAAAAACTTTCTACCGCAAAGGACGCGAAGGTTCGCAAAGGAAAGATAAGGTCTCAAGACATCCTTTGCGGTTAATCGCCTTTTGCTTTAGAACCGGGATTACGGCAGCAGCCTCACATCCTCGATCACCACATTCTCCAGCGGCACGTCCGAGGGCAGGGGATCGCGCGGCCCGGTTTTCACCTTGGAAATCTTCATTACCACATCCTGGCCTTTCACCACCTTGCCGAACACCGCGTAGCCCCAGCCTTGCATTTTGGGAACGGTATGGTCGAGGAAAGGGTTGTCCCTGACGTTGATGAAGAACTGCGCCTTGGCGGAATGCGGATCATTGGTTCGCGCCATGGCGATGGTGTAAATCTCGTTTTTCAGGCCATTGGTGGCCTCGTTCCGGATCGGGTAAAAGGTTTCCTTTTCCTTCAGGTTGGTATCGAAACCGCCGCCCTGGATCATGAAGTTATCGATCACACGGTGGAATACCGTGCCCTTGTAGAAGCCGCCCTTGACGTATTTGAGAAAGTTTTCCACCGTTTTCGGCGACTTGTCCGGGTAGAGTTCGAGTGTGAAACTGCCAAGATTGGTCTTCATCTCGACCATGGGATTGGCGGCGTAAACATTC
>JAUYSN010000071.1 GCA_030696235.1 Sulfuricella sp.
CGATTTTACCTATATTGATGACATTGCCGAAGGCGTGGTGCGGGTGCTGGATAAAGTTGCACAGCCCAATTCGTCGTTCGACCGGGCCGCTCCCGATACCGCAAGTAGCGATGCGCCCTACCGGATCTACAATATCGGCAACCATGAGCCGGTGGAGTTGATGACATTCATCGAAACCATCGAAAGCGCCTGCGGCAAGAAGGCTGTCAAGAACATGCTGCCGATGCAGGATGGCGATGTGGTCGCCACTTATGCGGATATCGAGGAACTGAGCAAGGCGGTCGGTTTCGCACCGCATACGCCGTTGAGTGTAGGGGTGGCGAAGTTTGCCGCCTGGTTCAAGGGCTATTACGGGGTGCGTTCAAAATGATCCTGGTCACCGGCGGCGCAGGCTTTATCGGCTCGAATTTCATTCTGGACTGGATTGCGGCTACCGGTGAAGCCGTCGTCAACCTGGATAAGCTGACCTATGCCGGCAACCTGGAAAACCTATCCAGCCTGAAAGACGACTCCCGCCACTTGTTCGTGCAGGGGGATATCAACGACCGGGAGCTGGTCGGACGGCTGCTGGCAGAGCGTCAGCCTCGTGCCATCATCCATTTCGCCGCAGAAAGCCATGTCGACCGATCCATCCACGGCCCTGGCGAATTCATCCAGACCAACATCAACGGCACCTTCAGCTTGCTGGAAGAGGCGCGGGCTTACTGGCAGGGGCTGCAAGGTGAAGAAAAAGCCGCTTTCCGCTTCCTTCACGTTTCCACCGACGAGGTCTACGGCTCGCTCGGCCCGAACGATCCGCCGTTCACTGAAACCACGGCATATGCACCGAATAGCCCCTACTCCGCCTCCAAGGCGGCATCCGATCATCTGGTGCGGGCCTATCATCACACCTATGGGCTGCCGACGCTGACCACCAACTGCTCGAACAATTATGGCGCATTCCAGTTCCCCGAGAAGCTGATTCCCCTGATCATCCTCAATGCCCTGAACGGCAAACCGTTGCCGATTTACGGCGACGGACTGAACGTGCGCGACTGGCTCTACGTCGGCGACCACTGCACTGCGATCCGTGCCGTGCTGAGCGGTGGCCGGTTGGGCGAAACCTATAACATCGGCGGCTGGAACGAAAAAACCAACCTCGACGTGGTGTACACCGTGTGCGCCATTCTCGACGAACTGAAGCCAAATCCCGGCATCACCCATTACTCATCCCTCATTACCTACGTAAAAGACCGCCCCGGCCACGACCGCCGCTACGCCATTGACGCGCGCAAAATCGAGCGCGAGCTGGGCTGGAAGCCGATGGAAACCTTCGAGACCGGCATCCGCAAAACCGTGGCATGGTACCTCGACAACATGCGCTGGGTGGAGAACGTCGTTAGCGGGGAATATCAGGCATGGGTAGGTCGGCATTATGGCTAATGGCAAGTTGCGAGTAGCAAACCCCAAGCCCCATCAGCGGTTGGAGGTATGGCAGCAGGCAATATTGCTGGTAAAAGAAACCTACTCGGCTACTGCCGGTTTCCCGAAAGAAGAGATGTTTGGTCTGGTAAGCCAAATGCGGCGTGCCGCGGTATCTATTCCCTCAAACATTGCCGAGGGCGCGGCAAGAGAAGGGGACAAAGAATATCTGCATTTTCTGAGTATTGCCCGTGGCTCATTAAGCGAACTCGATACGCAGGCACATATCGCATCGATGCTGGGTTATCTGGCCGTTGATCATCAGTTGAACGATTTGATTGATAGAGTCGGAAGGCTGCTGAGTGGGTTCAGCAAAAAATTGAAAACTGATGTGACCAAGCCATGATAGCCACAAGCCACTCGCTACAAGCCACTCGCCAAAGAAAAGGCATCATCCTCGCCGGCGGCTCCGGCACGCGCCTGCATCCGGTGACCCTGGCGGTTTCCAAGCAGTTGCTGCCGGTGTACGACAAACCGATGATTTATTACCCCCTGTCCACGCTGATGCTGGCCGGGATACGCGACATCCTGATCATTTCCACGCCCCAGGATACGCCGCGCTTCGAGCAATTGCTGGGCGATGGCACGCGCTGGGGCCTCAACATCCGCTATGCGGTGCAGCCCGAGCCGGAGGGCATTGCCCAGGCGTTCATTATCGGCGCGGATTTCATCGGCAATGATCCATGCGCCCTGGTGCTGGGCGACAATATCTTTTACGGCCACGAATTGGCGCAAGATTTGCAGGCCGCGGCGAAAAAGGAAAGCGGGGCGACGGTATTCGCCTACCCGGTGCACGACCCCGAGCGCTATGGCGTGGTGGAATTTGATCAAGCCGGTCAGGCGCTTTCCATCGAGGAAAAACCCCTCAAGCCGAAATCCCGCTATGCAGTGACCGGCCTGTATTTCTATGATAATCGTGTGGTGGAAATAGCGCGGTCGCTCACGCCCTCTCCCCGAGGCGAACTGGAGATTACCGACGTCAACAGGCTATACCTGAGCCAAGGGTGGCTGGAAGTGGCGGTCATGGGCCGCGGCATGGCTTGGCTCGATACCGGTACGCACGAATCCCTCCTGGAGGCATCCCAGTTCATCGAGACGATTGAAAAGCGCCAAGGCCTCAAGATCGCCTGCCCGGAAGAGATCGCTTACCGCATGGGCTATATTTCAGCGGAACAGCTGGAAGCACTGGCTATCCCAGTGAGCAAAAATGGCTATGGGCGGTATTTGCAGGGCCTGCTGCAGGAAAGACTATTCTGATGAACCAGATTGTCCATTGGAATGCTCGTGCATGTAGGAGCGCCGCCCCGGCGCGAATGCGGCCGCAAATCGCGGCGAGGGCGCCGCTCCCACAGCGGTGTTTTGGCTCTAATGGATAATCCGGGATGAAGGTTATTCGGAGCGCCATTCCTGATGTATTGATCCTCGAACCCAAAGTGTATGGCGACGAGCGCGGCTTTTTTTTCGAGAGCTACAATGAGAAAGTACTGGCGGAGGTGGCGGGGATTACAGCGCATTTCGTCCAGGACAACCATTCACGCTCGGCGAAAAATGTGCTGCGCGGCCTGCATTATCAGATCAAACAGCCGCAGGGCAAGCTGGTGCGAGTGATCGCGGGTGAGGTGTTCGACGTGGTGGTGGACTTGCGTAAGAGCTCGCCCACCTTCGGGAAATGGGCCGGATTCAACCTGTCGGCGGAAAACAAGCGCATGGCCTGGATCCCATCCGGATTTGCACACGGCTTTCTGGTATTGTCCGATTACGCCGAGTTCTTGTATAAAACCACTGATTACTG
>JAUYSN010000080.1 GCA_030696235.1 Sulfuricella sp.
GCATGTCTCGCAACAATTTTCATACGGCGGATAACGGCCTGCGGCCTCATCCGCCCTACGAGGGGCTACTCAGGGAGTCGCGAATTCCACGTTAAGGCAGCCTGACCGTCGCCGCCATTCCGGCGCGCATCAGCTCCTTCACCGCAAACACCGCATCCGCCTCGTAGGCCGAACCGCTCTTGTCCGCAACCGGCTCCAGGCCAGGGTACTTAAGGATGGCGGGGTATTCCTGCTGGCCCACCAACACACTCACTGCCTGTCCGGCCTTGAGGCTGCCGATGCGGTCGGCGGACACCTTGAAGCGCGCCGCCATCTCTCCCGCCTTCGCCAGCACCAGCAAGGGCTGGGGCTGAAGCCCGACCGCCACGTGCTGCCCCGGCTCCGCCAGACGCGCCACCACCACCGCATCGAAGGGGGCGCGCAACGCGCTATCCGTCAGATCCTGGCGTTCCCGCGCAAGCCGTGCCTGGGCGCCGTCCAGTTGGGCCTTGGCGCGGGCTTGACGCAGCTTGGCCTGATCCAGCTCGGAGGTGGAAATCACGGTACGGTCGTAGAGCTCCTGAGTACGGACCAGATCGCGCTGGGCCTCCGCCGTCTCCTCCGTAAAGCGGGAGACCGCGGCTCGGCTCTCAGCCACCCGCGCCTGATAAGGCGCAGCATCCAGGGTCAGGAGCGAGCGCCCTTTCCGCACCCGATCGCCGGCATTCACACCAACCTCACGCACAATGCCGGACACACGGGGAGACAGCTCCACCCGTTGCGACCACTGCAAGGTCGCAGGAAAACTCTCCGCCCAGACGACAGTAGCCACCGCCCACAGCATGCCCGCCAAAGTCCATTTAGTCATTTTGTCCGCCCTTCATCCTATAAAAAGCTACTGAACCGCAAAGGACGCAAGGGACGCAAAGGAATTCAAGGACTTGAACAACTTAATCTGCTTACCAGATAGGCGATGCAGAATAATCCATTAACTCGTTGTTTTACCTTGCGAACCTTAGCGTCCTTTGCGGTTAATCGCTGTTTTTAGGTTCATCCTTACCCTTACTTTCCAGCGGCTTGCCCAGCAGCGCCTTGATCCGCGCGAATGCCAGCGCCAGCTGGTACTCTGTCCGACGCTCGCGCAGCTTCGCCTCCATCGTCGCCGCCATGGCATCCCCCAGGTTGGCTTTCAGTTCCACTTCATATTGCCCGCGCGCCTTTTCCAGCGCCAGATCACGATATTCGACCTGCTTCCGGGCTGCCGCGCGCACGCTGCGCTGCAACTGATCGACCTCAGCCCACACTTCCAGAAGTGCTTCGGCCAGATCCATCCCGAGCTTGTCGGCCTCGGCCTGGAGTTTGTGAAACTGGGCCTGTTCCCGCGCCAATTGCGCCGACACGCGCCGACCCTGGTACACCGGCCAGGTCAGCACCACGCCGGCGCGCAGGTTGTCGCGGGTGGCCGTTTCCCGGCTCCAGCCCGCCGCTTCGACCTCGGCATCCAGCATCGGGGAATTTTCAGCGCGCAAGGCTTCCATGCGCTGCCGCGAGGCTTCGAGCAGGGCGAATTGGGTGCGTAGTCGGGGGTTGTATTCCCGCATGATGGGCAGCAGTATCTCGTAATCCGGCAGGGTGAGGTTATTGGCGGTGAGTTTCGGGTCTTCCAGTTCGGCCACAAGCTGTCCGGGCTGGTTCATGGCATTTGCCAGCTGCGCCCGGGCGAAGCGGGCGCGAGCCTGGCTGGCGTTGCGCCGGACCAGAATCTCCTGGTAGCGGGACTCCAGCTCCGCCAGTTCCGTGGCGGAGATCTGGCCGACCTTGAGGCGGTCCCTGGCATTATCGGCATTGACATAGGCCACTGCCATATATTCATTATCGGCAACAAACTGCATGTCCGCCGCCAGGACGCTGAAAAACCGGGCCATCACATCGATGCGGCGCCGCTCGCGCGCCTCCAGCAGGCCGGCTTCACGGGCATCCACTGTCGACCTGGCCGCCTGTTCGTACAAGGCGGTACGGCCAAAATCGTACAGGCTCTTGCGTGCGTTCAGCCGCATGGAATTGTCGGAAAGGCCAGCCTCCGGGCCGGAGGAAGGGCGTGCGTGACGCAGGCCGGCTTCGACATTGACGGAAAGATCGCTGCGCGAGGCTGCCGCCTCCTGTTCGGCCAGAGCGGCGGCCCGGTCGGCCTCGGCCAGCCGCAGGTCGGGGTGGGTAACTTCCGCCGCCGCCAACGCCTCGCTGAGCGTGAGCCGATTGCCGGCAGGCGCGCACCAGCCATGCGGCATCAGCCAGACCATCAAGACCAGCGCGAGCCCGATGCGTGAAAAAATCATTTCGCGGCTTGCTGCTTGTACTTGGCAAACGGCATGGTTTTCCAGACACCCTCCGCCACGTAGCGCCCCAGCAGCATGAACTCGTTCACGTCCTTGGAGGCGCCGGTGAAACGGGTCATCGGTTTGCCGTCAAGATCGTAGAAACCGAATACCGGGGTGGCGCGCACGCGCTGCTCGGCGGCAAACTTCTTCTCGGTGGTTTCCTTGCCGGCAAAGTCAACCAGGGGGTTGTCGCCGTTGATG
>JAUYSN010000081.1 GCA_030696235.1 Sulfuricella sp.
GGGCTGACGTAAATGTCGTCCGGTCCGGCCAGATAGGAGGTGTCGGGAGAACGGAGGAAGCCGAAACCGTCCGGCAGGACTTCCAGCGTGCCTTCGCCGTAAATGCTTTCGCCTTTCTTGGCCTGATTCTTCAGTAAGGCAAAAATCAGGTCCTGCTTGCGCAGGCGGCTGGCACCCTCGATTTCATTGGCGATCGCCATTTCGACCAGTTCGGTGACGGGGAGGTGTTTTAAATCGGATAAGCGCATGGCGGTAGGGTAGGATGAATCAGTAGAAAAGGTGGATCAAAGATAGAGCTAAGGTGGATCTGGAATTTCAGAGTGCGGCGGGAAGAAGCTTGCGCCTGAGCCCGAGGAACGGGCAGTCAGGCGCTAGGTTATCGGCTTTAAATATTGCTGTCAATGAATGCGGTCAGTTGGGACTTGGACAGGGCGCCGACTTTGGTGGCTTCGATGTTGCCGTTCTTGAAAATCATCAGGGTAGGAATGCCGCGGATGCCGAATTTCGGCGGCGTGGCCTGATTTTCGTCGATGTTGAGCTTGGCGACCTTGATGCGTCCCGCGTATTCCTGCGCGATTTCGTCGAGAATCGGGGCGATCATCTTGCACGGGCCGCACCAGTCCGCCCAGTAGTCAACCAGCACGGGCAATGGGGATTGCAGGACTTCTGGCTCGAAGGTGTCGTCGGTGACGTAATGGATATGCTCGCTCATGAGTTCTTGCTCCAGTTCAAAGAGAATCAACGGAAAAGAGGGTGAAACGCTGCGACAGTTAGACGATTGTGTTTGCTTTTGTGTTTTGTGACAGACGTGTTGCCGGTTTATGGGCTGGGAATGAAGTTTATTTTTGAACTTTATCCTAACCAAAAAAATCCGGCAAGGGGAATTGTTGGATGAATGCGTTGATTATGCCACCCGGTTTCGGGATAAAATCAGGTTGTTCCCTATTGTTCCCGGTATTCCCGGACACCTACCCATTCATTATATGCGGAAATTTCCGGTTGACACTGTTTCTGTCCCCAATCTGCTGCGCATCGCCGCGCGGGAAATCGTCGCGCTGGAGCAGGAGCGGCTACCCAGGCTGACCGGCCTGGTGATACTGCTGCCGAATTTTCATGCCGTCGATTTGATGGGCGAGGCGCTATGCGAGGCGGCGGGCGCGCCCTCCATGCTGCTGCCGCGCATGACCACCCTGACGGAATGGGCCGGAGAGGTGGCGCTGGGGCGTGAAATCCTCCCCGACAGCTGCCGTGCCGCCCTGCTTTACCAGGCCCTGCGCGAGCGGAAGTGGTTTGCCGACGCCGATTTGTGGCATGTCAGCCGGGAATTGCTCAGCCTGTTCGACGATATGGCCCGGCAGGGCACCGGCCTGCCGGACTCCTATCCCGAGTTCGTCGCTCTGCTGGAAGCAGCGTACCGCGCCCGTGCCGGCGCGCCGCTGCAGTTCGAGGCGCGCCTGGTGCACGAGCTGTGGTATGCCATGAGCCTCAGCGGCGATGGCCGCGTCGACAGCGTCACCGCCTACCATCTGCGGCTGGCCGGTTTGGCCGATACCGCTGCCTCGCCCTTGTATGCCGTCGGCCTGTCCGGCCTGACGCCGATGGAGCAGGACTTTTTCCGGCGCTACCGGGAAAGGCAGCCGGTACACCTGTACGGCTGCGGCGGTGAAGTTCCGGCCGATGATTTGAGCCGGTTGGTGCAAGTTGCCTGGCAGTCACCGGCGGCCGCGGAAGAAGCCGCGCTGCCCGGCCTGCGCGAGCGCGCCGCCGAATTCCGCCGGCGCTGCCCGGAAAGCCCGCTGTCCAGCCGCCTCGAATTGCTCGAAGCGCACAGCCTGGAGCAGGAAGCGCAGGCGGTGGATAGCCAGATTCGCGAGTGGCTGCAGGCAGGCAAAAGCGCAATCGCGGTGATCGCCCAGGATCGGCTGGTGGCGCGCCGCGCCCGCGCCCTGCTGGAGCGCGGCCAGATCCTGGTCGCGGACGAAACCGGCTGGACCTTTTCCACCGTGGCCGCCAGCGCCGTGGTGATGCGCTGGCTCGACGCCATGGCCAGCCGCTTCCATCACCTCGATCTGCTCGACCTGCTCAAATCCCCGCTGATTTTCGCCGACTGGGAGGGGGGTGCGCGCAAGCACGCCGTCTACGGCCTCGAGCAACTGGTGCGCCGCCATAGCGTGATCTCCGGCCTGCACCACTACCGCGGCCTGGCGCAGCGTGAAGGCGCGGAGGACGTGCTTGCGCTGCTGGCCCGGCTGGAGCAGGCGCAGGCCCGCTTCGGCGCGCGCAAGCGCGGGCTGGCGGCATGGCTGGCCAGTTTGCTGGAAAGCCTGGAGGTGCTGGGCTTGCACCAGGGTCTGGCGCAGGACTTGGCCGGAGAGCAATTGCTGCGTCTGCTCGCCCGCCTGCAAAAAGAATTGGGACAGGATCAGGGGCTATTCTCCCTGAGCGAATGGCGGCGCTGGCTCGACAGTCAGCTTGAGGCAGCCACCTTCCGCGATACCGGCATCATCAGCCCGGTGGTGTTCACCCACCTCGGCGCCGCGCGCCTGCGCCGCTTTGACGGCGTGATCGTGGCCGGCGGCGACGCCGCCCATTTTCCGGGAAGAGGTAAGGAAAGCGCTTTCTTCAACCAGTCGGTGCGGGCGCAACTGGGACTACCGACCTTCGAACAGGATCTGCGCCAGATGGAGCAGGACTTCACCGCGCTGCTGGCGGACTGCGGCACCCTGCTCATTACCTGGCAGGGGCGGAAGAACGCCGAACCCAATCTGGCGAGCCCGTGGGTCGAGCGACTGGAAGCCTTCCACGAGCTGGCCTATGGTGAAAAACTGCCGCGCAGGGAAATGGCGGCAGTAGTGGAGTGGCCAGCGCAGGACATGCTCCCAACCCCCACCCTAACCCTCCCCCTGGCAGGGGGAGGGAATGCTTTTGTTGCATCCAGACCCTCATTGCCTCCGGAACTGGTGCCGACCACTCTCTCCGCCAGCGGCTACAACAGCCTGATGGCCTGCCCCTACCAGTTTTATGCCCGCCATGCCCTGCACCTGAACGAGCTGGACGAAGTGCAGCAGGCGCTGGAAAAGAAGGATTACGGCGAGCACGTGCACGCCATCCTGCACCATTTCCACCGGCGTTATCCCGCTATCGGCGGCTGCGACCGGGCAGAGATGGAGCAGGCCCTGCGCGACATCAGCCGCGAAGAATTCCGGCAGGCGCTGGAGGCGGACTACCTCGCCCGCGCCTGGGCACTGCGCTGGGATCTGCGCATTCCCGCCTATCTCGACTGGCAGGCGGCGCGCGAGCGGGAAGGGTGGCGCTGGTACGACGGCGAGCTGTGGCGCACGCTGGAACTGGAACTGGACGGAGGGCACCGCCTGACCCTGAAGGGCCGGATCGACCGCGTCGATACCCGGTCGGACGATGGGGAGGAAGCCTACGCCGTGCTGGATTACAAGACCCAGAGCCGCGTCGGCCTGCAAAAGAAGCTGGAAACGCCGGGCGAGGACGTGCAGTTGCCGGTGTATGCCCTGTTGCTGGAAGAGTCGGTGGTCGAAGCGGCATTCGTGCCGGTGGACGAGGATGGCAGCACCAGGCTGGTGCCGCAGGAAGACATTTATACGTTGAGCAAAGCCACCGGGCAGCGCCTGCGCGAGCTGTTCAACGCCCTGTACCGGGGCGCGGCGCTGCCCGCCCAAGGCAGCGACCAGGCGTGCGCATACTGCGAAATGAGCGGCCTGTGCCGCAAGGATTATCGGGGTGGGCATGATGGAGTATGAGGAAACGATTGATGCATTTCGACCAACAGCTTTTTACCGCGAGGGACGCAAAGGAACGCGAGGTACACCATGAATTTGATTTCCTTTGCGAGCCTTGGCGTCCTTTGCGGTGAAATGTTTTTAGCGACATTATGGATCGTGTCATGCTGAATCGTGATGGAAGTGCGATCAATCGGGCCGCGCTGAATCCCGCTGGTTCGGCGGTGGTCGAAGCCTGCGCCGGCAGCGGCAAGACTTGGCTGCTGGTGTCGCGCATCGTGCGCCTGCTGCTGGCCGGGGCGGAGCCGTCCGAAATCCTGGCCATCACCTTCACCCGCAAGGCGGCGCAGGAAATGGCTTCGCGCCTGCGCGCCTGGCTGCGCCTGCTGGCGTTGGCGCCGGACGAGGAAGTGCGGGATTTTCTACTTGAAAGAGCTGTTCCGGAGCATGAAATCGAGTCCCTGCTGCCCCGCGCCCGCAGCCTGTTCGAAATATTCCTTTCCGCCCAGCCTGGCATCACCATCAACACCTTCCACGGCTGGTTTCTGCAACTGCTCCAGCGCGCCCCGCTGGAAAGCGGCGCGGGCGGCGACTGGGGGCTGCTCGACCAGACCTCCGCGTTACTGGAGGAAGCCTGGCAGCTGTTTGCCGAAGAACTGCAATCCGACCCCGGCTCGGAAGCTGCCCAGGCGCTGGATTTCCTCTTCACCGAGCACGGCCTGCACAACACCCGCGGCCTGCTGCTCGACTTCGTCGCCAAGCGCGCCGAATGGTGGGCTTATACTCAAGGGGCGGAGGATGCGGCGGCCTTCGCCGCGGAAGCCCTGCGCCGCGATCTGGCGGTGGAGCCGGAGCGGGACGTGTTGGCCGAGTTGTTTGCCGATAGCCGTTTGGCGGCCGATGCCGAGGAATTCGCCTGCTGGCTGGAGCGTGGTACCGCCACTGATCTAAAAAATGTCACAAAGCTGCGTGAGGCCCTGGCGGGAAGAGATTTCGAGTCGTTCTGCCTGGTGTTCCTTACCGGGGAAGGCGAGCCCCGCAAACGGGAATACACCAAGGCTCTGGCCGGGCGGCTGGGCGAGGCGGGTACGGCGCGTTTTCTCGATCTGCACCGGGCGTTTTCTTCCCTCCTGCGGGAAGCGAAGGAACAACTCGCCGCGCAGGCTGCCTGGCGCTTCAACCGCGCCGGCCTGCGCTGCGGCGCGGGGCTGCTGGCAGCTTACCAGCGCCTCAAGGAGGAGAGGCGGGCGGTGGATTTCACCGATGTGGAATGGCGCGTCCACCAACTGCTCAATCGCTCCGACCATGCCGAATACATGCAGTACAAGCTCGACTGCCGCTACCGCCATATCCTGCTCGACGAATTCCAGGACACCAACCCGCTGCAATGGCAGATCATGCGCTCCTGGCTCGATGCCTCGACGGGTGCGGGCAGTGCGCCGACGGTGTTTCTGGTGGGCGACCCGAAGCAGGCGATCTACCGTTTCCGCCGCGCCGATGCGCGCCTGTTCGGCATCGCCGCCGATTTTCTGGAGGAAGGTTACGGAGCTGCACGGCTGCAACAGAACGTCTCCCGCCGCAGCGCGCCGCCGGTGCTGGAGGCGGTGAACCGCTTGTTCGGGCAGGAGGCGGAGTTCACCGGGTTCGAGCTGCACGAAGCCCATCACGCCGAGATCCCCGGCAGGGTGGAAGTGCTGCCCCTAGTAGTTAGTCAACGAGATTCTGAGGGTTTTGTAGGAGCGGCCTTGGCCGCGATTGACGCAACTGATCGCGGCCAAGGCCGCTCCTACATCCATCCTGTTCAACTTGACGGCCTACTGGTCTTGCGCGACCCCCTGACCGAAGCGGTGGAGGAAGAGGAAGACCAGCGCGTCGAGCGGGAAGCCCTGCAGTTGGCGGAAAAAATCGGCAGCATGGTCGGCAAATGGCAGGTCGCCACGGAGAATGGCGAGAGCAGGCCGGCGGAATTCTGTGACATCCTGCTTCTGAAACGCAGCCGCACCCGACTGGAAATCTACGAGCGCGCCCTGCGCGCGGCCCGCATCCCCTACGTCAGTTCGCGTCAGGGCGGGCTGCTCGACACCCTGGAATGCGCCGATCTGACCGCCCTGCTGACTTTCCTGATCACCCCCTTCGCCGATTTGTGCCTCGCTCAGGCGCTGCGCTCGCCCCTGTTCGGCTGCGCTGACGACGACCTGATGCTATTGGCAAAGTTGCCAGATGGTTCCTGGTGGGCGCGCCTGCAGGCTTTGGCCGTGCGCGGTGAGGCAGGCCCGACTCTGGGGCGGGCAGCGGGCCTGCTGCAAGGCTGGCTCGCATTGACCGACACCCTGCCGGTGCACGACCTGCTTGACCGCATCTATTTCGAGGGTGACTTGCTGCAGCGCTACGCCGTCGCCGTGCCGGAGGCGATGCGCGGTGCGGTGCAGGCCAACCTGCACGCCTTCATGGAACTGGCGCTAAACGTGGACAGCGGCCGCTATCCCAGCCTGCCCAAATTCATCAACGAACTGCAGCAGTTGCGCCGTGCGCTGGCACAAGAGGCTCCGGACGAAGGCATCGTCGGCGATGTCGGCAACGCCGTGCGCATCCTCACCATCCACGGCTCCAAGGGGCTGGAATCGCCCATCGTCTGGCTGCTCGATGCCCATGCCTTGCCACGCAACGAGCGCGGCTACCGGGCCGTGCTGGACTGGCCGCCGGAAAGTCCCCGCCCGCAGCATTTCTTCCTCTACGCCGGCAAGCGCGAACGCGCCGCGCAGTGGCAGCCGGTGTTCGATGCGGAAGCCCAGCTGGAGCGGCGCGAAGACCTGAATCTGCTGTATGTCGCAATGACCCGTGCCCGTCAGGCGCTGATCGTCAGCGGCAGTGAAAGTGCGCGCAAGTCCGAGGAAAGCTGGCACGGCAAGCTGTTGCGCGCGATTCAGGCAACTCCCCCTCTCCCCCACCCCTCCCCCGCAGGGGGGGAGGGGCTTTTTACCATTGGTCAATCGCTCGTCAATGGTTCTCCTCTCCCCTTGCGGGAGAGGGGCAGGGGAGAGGGGGAGAAGAAAGTCGATGCCTTGCCCCGCGCCATCATTCCCACCGGCAAACGCATCAGCCAGCGCCAGACCGAAGCGCAGCGTCACGGCATCCGCCTGCACGCGCTGCTGGAATGGATCGCCCCGCCCGCGCCGGTGCTCGACCGGGCGTGGCTGCAAGACAGGCTGGAAGTGGATGATGCGGAGTTCGATGCGCTCTGGCAGGATGCCCTGCATCTCACCCAGGCTCCCCAT
>JAUYSN010000105.1 GCA_030696235.1 Sulfuricella sp.
AAGCCGCAGGCATCGAGCGCCTCGTTGATGCGCCGGGCGATCGGCAGGAGCTGGGCGCGCACCTGCTCGGCAGTCGCCCCCTCGGGTACCTGAAAAATGATGCCGTTATCCTGGTCGGTATTCAGCGTCTGCTCGTATCGCCCCTCAGAGCCCAGCGCGATCCAGCAGAATCCCGCGCATAGCGGACTCTCCATGATGCCCGCCGCCGAGCACTCCAGCTCGATAATTCGCACCGTCAACAAATCGTTCAGGGTGGAGATGAACTGCGTCAGCTGTTCCGCCGCCACCCCCTGCGCCATCATGTTGTGGGCGAGCTGGCGGATGTCGCCGGCAGTATGCTGCAACGCGACGATATCGTTTGCCCCGCGGATGGCTGCGCTGATCTGGCGCAGGCCCACCCGCTGCAGGGTAAACAAATCCTTCTCCGAAATGATGCCGACCAGCTTCCCGTCCTGCGTCACCAGCACATGGCGGAAACCATGCTTCGCCATTTCCAGCGCCGCCTCGTAGGCGAATGCTTGGGGCGGAAGGGCGGTGAGATGGGTGCTCATGATGCCGATGATCGGCTGATCCAGATCGATCTGCGCCAGCGCCACCCGGTTCAGCACGTCGTGCAGGGTAAAGATGCCGATTGGTTTCTGCGCGTCATCGACCGCCACCATCGAACCGATGCCCAGGGCATGCATCGTCTCCAGCACCGACCGCACCGGCGTTACGGGCGCGCACGTCACCGGATCGCGGCGGATGATCGCCGACAGGGGGCTGGACAGCGACTGCTGCTCCGAGCTCGACCGCGCATACTGCGCCTGGATGATCTGCTTCGACTGCTCCAGCAGGGAAGCGATGCGACGTGTGCAGAAATCCTGAAAGGGGGGCGACAAGCGGATCAACTCATGGAAGTCCGCCGCGGCGAGCTCGTAGCAGAACACATCCTGCTTGGCGCGATAGGTGCTGGTGACGGCGCGTTTGGACAGCAGTGCGCCAAGGGGGAAGCACTCGCCCTCGTGCAGCTCCAGCCAGGCGGCATCTTCCTGGGCGCGGACCACATCCTGCTCGCCCTGAACCACGCCCTGCTTGATCACCAGGAAGCGGGACGCCACCCCCTGCTCGGGCGAGGCGACCACCTCGCCCTTGGCGTAGTAGCCCAGGGAAAGCCGCTGCGCCAGCCACGCCAGATGCTCGCGCTCCATCCGGTCGAACGGGGCGAAGCGGCGAAGGTGATCCATGGTTGCATGGATCAGGGAGTTGGGCGGTGCGCTGGCCATATCGGAATCCTTGTTGAACGGCTATTTCCAAGTTTATTCCATATCTCGATCAAAAAAGCACTAACCGCAAAGGACGCAAAGGTTCGCAAAGGGAAAACCAAACCTTCAGACATGCCAGCCTGATTGCTTTTGCGAGTTGGGCGACAGGTCGCCCATCCCTGCCTACCCCATTTCCTTTGCGTCCTTTGCGGTGAAAGATTTTTGCGGTTTATTGTTAGATGGAATGAAAATTGGAATTATTCCTCCACCAGAAGGTCTAGCTTTCTTGCCAGCCACTTGGTGGTTGTGGCCTGGATCAGGATAGTCATCAAAATGGCGATGAAGGTTACGGAAGCGATGAGCTGCGCGCCCGGTGCTTTCATGCCCAGCAGCAGGCCGGCAAGCGCGCCGGGAATCACACCGGTTTCGCGCGTCCAGCACATGAACAGCATTTCCTTGAAGCTCCACTTGGCGCGCCGGTCTGGCAGGGCGCACAGGAACACCGTAACCGGTCGTGCCACCAGCATGAAAATCGTCACTACTGCGACGCCACCAAGCAGATATTTGTTCATCAGGCCGAAATCCACCTGTGTGCCGAGCAGAATGAAAATGAACATGCGCATGATCAGTGAAGTGGTCATGATGAAGTCCTCGAGGATGGCCTCGTCGTGGTGGATACGCTTGAAGCCGAGAGACTCCTGGTTGCCGAGCATGATGCCGAACACGAACACCGCCATGAAGCCGCTCGAGTGCAGACCGTCGGCAGCCATATAGGCGCCGATCACGGCCATCAGGGTGACTACCGGCGCGTATTCGGCAAGAAAACCGAATTTCTCGTGCGAAATCATGAAGGCGGCCAGGTAGCCCAGGATGCCACCAATCGCGATACCGAGCACCGATTGTTTGACCAGATCCGCAAGCGCGTCGCCGGGAGAAAATTCGCCCGCCCCCATCGCCACGCCGAGCACGGTGAAAGTGATGATTGCACCCATCGCGTCGTTGAATGCGGATTCAGTCATCACCGTCTGCGCGACGCGATCCTTGATCTTGATTTGTTTGAACACCGGCACCAGCGTGGCCGGGTCGGTGGATGCGAGCGTGGCGCCCAGCAGCAGGGCCACGATGACAGGGATGCCGAAAATGTAATAGGCGGCCGCGCCAGTGATGGCGGCAGTGATCAGCACCCCGATGGTGGCGATGACGACAACGGTGATCCATACTTCCTTCAGCACCTTGAGACGAATCGAGGCACCGCCGTCGAACAGGATGTAGCTGGAGCCG
>JAUYSN010000106.1 GCA_030696235.1 Sulfuricella sp.
CAATGGCGCAGCCTCTCCCCGGCGGAGAGGCGGCTGTGCAGACTGACCTGGCAGGTATCCGGAAAGCGGGCGCGAAACCGCGACTCCAGTTGCGGCGTGAGGTTGATTTCCGGCACTAACACCAGAGCTTGCCCGCCTTGCCGCAAAATTTGTTCTATGGCCCGCAAATAGACCTCTGTTTTGCCGCTACCGGTAATGCCGTACAGCAGCCAGACTTGAAATTGGTCCTGGCTGGAAAGAATGGCGGCGACCGCTTGTTCCTGTGGTGGTGTCAGCGGCGGCAGCTCGTTTGTATTGACCGGTGTGGGTGCAGGCTCGGCAATATCATCGCTTTCTGCCACCCATCCCTGCGCGATAAATTCCTTGATGGCATGCAAGGCGCTCGGGGAAAGCGCGGCAATGTCGCTACGCGCAAGCGCCCCAGCTTGTTTCAGGGTATGCAGCAGCTTGCGCTTGACGATAGCGCGGGCGGGCAAGGCATCGGTTTCGAGGGCGAACCCCGTTTCTGTCAGCCGGTAGCTAGTTGGCTTGGCGCGTGCTATCGGCTTGGCCTGGCGCAGAGGAACGGGCAGGGCGTTGAGCATGACTTCGCCCAAAGGGTGGTGGTAGTAATCGGCGCAGAAGCGCAGGAGCCGGAATATTTCTTCGGAAAGGGGGGGCGTATCGCGGAAGACCTGAAGCACCGGTTTGATGCGCCCCGGCGACAGGTCGGAATGGTCGGCAATTTCGGCGACCACGCCGACCATCTGGCGCCGGCCAAACGAAACCAGAACCCGGTCGCCGATGGCGATCTCGCCCTGATCCGCTGCGGAGTAGTCAAACAGGGTGTCGAGCGGGACATCCAGGGCGACACGAAGAATCTTCATGCCAGATGCGGCATTTTTTGGGTGGCTACTCGTGGTAGGGCTTGCTCAGTTCGTGCACCGCCTCGACCATGGCGGCGGCATTCTCCGGATTGGTGAACTGCGAAATGCCATGTCCCAGGTTGAACACGTGGCCGCTGCCCTTGCCGTAGCTGTGCAGGACTTTGCCCACTTCGGCGCGGATGGCGTCGGGGTTGCTGAACAATACCGCCGGGTCGAGGTTGCCTTGCAGCGCAACCTTGTCGCCGACGCGGGCGCGCGCCTGGCCGATGTCGATGGCCCAGTCCAGCCCGACTGCGTTGCAGCCGATGGCGGCGATGCTTTCCAGCCACAGCCCGCCGCCCTTGGTGAAGATGATGTTGGGGATGGTGGCGCCGTTATGTTCGCGGATCAGTCCGCTGACGATCTGCTCCATGTAGGGCAGGGAAAACTCGTGGTAGGCGGCGTGGGACAGTGCTCCGCCCCAGGAGTCGAAAATCATCACCGCCTGGGCGCCGGCTTCGATCTGCGCATTCAGATAGCTGGTCACGGCGCGGGCGTTGATATCGAGGATGTGGTGCAGCAGTTCCGGGCGCTGGTAGAGCATGGTCTTGACCAGGGAGAAATCCGAGCTGCTGCCGCCTTCGACCATGTAGCAGGCCAGCGTGAACGGGCTGCCGGCAAAGCCGATCAGCGGCACTTCGTTGTTGAGCGTCTTGCGGATCTGGCTTACGGCGTCCATCACATAGCGCAGGTGCACATTGGGGTCGGGTACGGCCAAGTCGCGGATTTCCCATTCGTCGCGCAGCGGGCGCTCGAATTTCGGCCCCTCGCCGGTGCTAAAATACAGCCCCAGACCCATGGCATCGGGAATGGTGAGAATGTCGGAGAACAGGATGGCGGCATCGAGCGGGAAGCGCGCCAGCGGCTGCATGGTGACTTCGGTGGCGAGGTCGGGGTTCTTGCACAGCGCCATGAAATCGCCCGCCCTGCTGCGGGTCTGGTTGTATTCCGGCAGGTAGCGGCCGGCTTGGCGCATCATCCACACCGGGGTGTATTCGGTCGGCTGGCGCAGCAGGGCGCGCAGGAAGGTGTCGTTTTTTGGTTTGCTGTGCATTTTTTATAACCCTTGTCCCCAGCCCCTCTCCCGCAAGCGGGCGAGGGGGGTAAAATTACCGGGGCAAATCGGAAAATCCCGTCAAATATTCATCGACCGCACGCGCAGCCTGGCGGCCTTCGCGTATCGCCCACACCACCAATGACTGGCCGCGGCGCATATCGCCGGCAGCGAATACCTTGTCCACCGAGGTTTTGTAGCAGCCCGCACCATCCGTCGCGGCCTTGGCGTTGCCGCGGCCGTCCTTTTCCACGCCGAAGGCTTCCAGAACCTTTTGCACCGGGCTGACGAAGCCCATCGCCAGCAGCACCAGATCGGCCCTTATCTCGAATTCGCTACCGGGTATTTCGAGCAGCTTGCCGGCATTCCATTCCACACGCACGCAGCTCAGCTTTTCGACCTTGTCGTTGGCACCGAGGAATGCCTTGGTCGTGACCGACCAGTCGCGCACGCAGCCTTCTTCCTGCGAGCTGGAAGTGCGCAGCTTGAGCGGCCAGTTGGGCCAGGTCAGCGCCTTGTCTTCCTGTTCTGCCGGACGTGGCATCACTTCGATCTGGGTTACCGAGGCGGCTCCCTGACGGTTTGAGGTGCCGACACAGTCGGATCCGGTATCCCCGCCGCCGATCACCACGACATGTTTGCCGGTGGCCAATATCTGTTGAGGCAGCACATCGCCGGCAACCACCTTGTTCTGCTGCGGCAGGAATTCCATGGCGAAATGCACTCCCGACAGTTCCCGTCCGGGCACCGGCAAATCGCGGGCTTGTTCGGCGCCGCCGGTCAAAACCACGGCGTCGAACTCGTCCTTCAGTTTTTGAGCCGGCTCGTCCTCGCCAACCTGTTGATTGACGCGGAATTCCACACCCTCTGCGCGCATCTGTTCGATGCGGCGGTCGATGTGCGATTTCTCGAATTTGAAATCGGGGATGCCATAACGCAACAGTCCGCCGATGCGGTCGTTCTTTTCGAACACCACCACGTCATGTCCGGCACGCGCCAGTTGCTGCGCGCAGGCCAGACCGGCGGGGCCGGAGCCGACTATCGCGACCTTCTTGCCGGTCTTTTTCCTTGCCGGCAGCGGCACGACCCAGCCCTGCTCCCATCCCTTGTCGATAATCGCGTGCTCGATGGACTTGATGCCCACCGGATCATCGTTGATGTTCAGCGTGCACGCGGCCTCGCAGGGTGCGGGGCAAACGCGGCCGGTGAATTCGGGAAAATTGTTGGTGGAATGCAGCACGTCCAGCGCCCTTTTCCAGTCGCCCCGGTACACCAGGTCATTCCAGTCCGGAATGATATTGTTGATAGGGCAGCCGCTGGTGCAGAAAGGGATGCCGCAGTCCATGCAGCGCGCGCCCTGTATGGCGGCTTGTTCGTCGGTCAGGTGCTGCACGAATTCGCGGTAGTTTTTCAGGCGCTCCGCGACCGGAAGGTTCGCCTCGTTCAGGCGGCGAAATTCCATGAATCCGGTAGGCTTGCCCATTTATGCAACCTCCTTTAGCCTGGCCCGCTGCGTTGCGATTTCCTGCAAGGCGCGGCGATATTCGGTTGGCATTACCTTGACGAACTTCGGCAGATAGCGCGCCCAGTTATCCAGAATTTCCTTCGCGCGCGTGCTGCCGGTGTAGCGCAGGTGCTTTTCGATCTTTCCGCGCAGCGCCGCTTCGTCGGCTTTGCCCAGGTGATTGAAGTGCACCCGGATCTGCGCTTCCCCGGCACCGGTTTCGCTGGCGGCCGCTTCTTCGGCTATCGGCTCCAGCTGTACCATGGACAAATTGCAGCGGCGCTCGAAGCTGCCGTCTTCATCCAGCACGTAAGCCACGCCGCCCGACATGCCCGCTGCAAAATTGCGTCCGGTCTGACCCAGCACGATCACCATGCCGCCGGTCATGTATTCGCAGCCGTGGTCGCCCAGACCTTCCACCACCGCGACGGCCCCCGAATTGCGCACCGCGAACCGCTCGCCCGCCACGCCGCGGAAATAGCATTCGCCACTGGTCGCCCCGTACAGCACGGTGTTGCCGACGATGATGTTTTCTTCCGCCACGATCTTGCATTCCCTGGGCGGCATCACCACGATGCGCCCGCCGCACAAGCCCTTGCCGACATAGTCGTTGCCTTCGCCGGACAGCTCGAAGGTGACGCCATGGGCGAGGAAGGCGCCGAAGCTCTGCCCTGCCGTGCCAGTCAGCTTCACCGTGATGGTGTCGTCCGGCAGCCCGGTATGACCGTAGCGTTTCGCCACCTCGTGCGACAGCATGGCACCGGCGGTGCGGTTGACGTTGCCGATGGCGCTGGTTATCACCACCGGCTGCCGGGTCTCCAGAGCGGCCCTGGCCTGTGCGATGAGCTGATGATCCAGCGCCTTGTCCAGGCCGTGATCCTGCGTCTCGGCATGGCGGCGCGCCACGCTGGGCGGCATGGCGGGCTGATGGAATACCCTGGAGAAGTCCAGTCCCCTGGCTTTCCAGTGCGCGATGCCCTGCTTCATGTCGAGCAGATCGCTGCGCCCGATCAGGTCATCGAAGCTGCGGATGCCCATCTGCGCCATGATTTCGCGCGCTTCCTCGGCGACGAAGAAGAAGTAGTTCACCACATGCTCGGGCTGGCCGGTGAATTTCCTGCGCAGCACGGGGTCTTGTGTCGCCACGCCTACCGGGCAGGTATTCAGGTGGCACTTGCGCATCATGATGCAGCCTTCCACCACCAGCGGCGCAGTGGCGAAGCCGAATTCGTCCGCGCCCAGCAGGGCGCCGATCAGCACGTCGCGCCCGGTCTTGAGCTGGCCGTCCACCTGCAAGGCAACGCGTCCGCGCAACTGGTTCAGCACCAGGGTCTGCTGGGTTTCCGCCAGGCCGAGTTCCCACGGCGTGCCGGCATGCTTGATGGAAGATAGCGGCGATGCGCCGGTGCCGCCATCGTAGCCGGCCACCACGATGTGGTCCGCCTTGGCTTTGGATACGCCGGCTGCCACCGTGCCCACGCCCACTTCGGAGACCAGCTTGACCGAGATGGACGCGGTGGGATTGGCATTTTTCAGGTCATGGATCAGTTGCGCGAGATCTTCAATCGAGTAAATATCGTGGTGCGGCGGCGGAGAAATCAGGCCCACACCGGGTACCGAGAAGCGCAACTGGGCGATATATTCGGAGACCTTATGGCCGGGCAGCTGACCGCCCTCGCCGGGCTTGGCACCCTGCGCCATCTTGATCTGGATCTGGTCGGCGCTGGACAGGTATTCCGCCGTCACGCCGAAGCGGCCGGATGCCACCTGCTTGATCCGGGAGCGCAGCGAATCGCCTTCCTTCATCACCAGATCGCGCTCGATGCGGCCCTTGCCGATAATCTCGGAGAGCTTTTCTCCGCCCTTCACTGCCTTGAAGCGAGCGGCGTCTTCGCCACCTTCACCGGTATTGGATTTGCCACCGATGCGGTTCATCGCGATGGCCAGCGTGGTATGCGCCTCGGTGGAAATGGAGCCGAGCGACATCGCGCCGGTGACGAAACGCTTGACGATGTCTTTCGCCGGTTCGACTTCATCCAGCGGCACCGGCGCGCCCGCCGGCCTGATCTCGAACAGCCCGCGCAAGGTTTTCAGATGCTCGCTCTGGTCGTTGATCAGCTTGGCATATTCCTTGTAAGTCTGAGAATTGTTGGAGCGCGTGGCGTGTTGCAGTTTGGCGATGACATCCGGCGTCCACATGTGGGCTTCGCCGCGCACTCGGTAAGCGTATTCGCCGCCCGCTTCCAGTGCGTTGGACAGCACCGGATCGTCGCCGAATGCCGACTGATGGGTGCGCACGGTTTCTTCGGCGATTTCGTGCAG
>JAUYSN010000107.1 GCA_030696235.1 Sulfuricella sp.
AAATGGCGACGTGATAGAACTCGGTGCTTATCAGATCAAGTACGCCAACATCAAAGCCAACCCGGAAATGGATTACGACCGGACCATGATGATACGCACCGTCGATCGGGAAGTCGGCGCGCTGCCGCAGTCCAGCGGAAGTGAGCCGGGTAGCCATGCTTCGGTGTCGACTGCGAGGTCGTCGCTGCGGGCGAGTTTTCCGTTGGGCGGGGTGAGAGGGATCAAGGGCGAGTTTGCCGGCCAGAAAATCGAGTTGGAGCGACCGCTTAAAACCTTCGGAACGGCGGGGGAGCAAGTCGCGGTGATAATGCGGCGACCGCCGGGTTACTTCATCACCCACGTGGAAGGGAATAAAACCGCACGGGTTAACGGTCAGGCCATCGGCAGTGAGCCCCATACCCTGCAGGACGGTGATGTGATCGAGGTCGGACAGGAAAAGTTTGAATTTTTCCTGAAGTAGGGGCTAGCCCCGGTTCGCCTCGATAATCTGGCCGCTTGTCCCACGGCTGTCCGGCCCCATGAGATAGAGGTAGAGTGGCATCAGTGTTTCAGGCTTGGGCAGGCTATCCTTGTGCTCGCCAGGATAGGTGCGGATACGCTGTGGCGACTGCACCGGGCCGGGCACCACCGTATTGATGCGTAGCGTGGGGTAGACTTCCAGTTCCTGAGCCCAGATTTTCACCAGCGTTTCAACGCCGCTCTTGGCGACGGCAAAGCCACCCCAGAAGGCCGTTGGAGTGTGGCCGTGGGTTTCCGAGGTCATCAGGATCGAAGCGTCCGGCGAAGCTTTCAGCAGTGGCAGGCAGGCACGAGTGAGGGCAAAGGGCGCGGCCAGATTGACGCGCAGCAGTGGCAACCACTGCTCCAGGGTTTGGTCTTCCAGCGGCTGCGGGCGGTCAAGCTTGGCGGCGTTGTGCAGAATGCCGTCGAGCCGTCCGAGCTGTCCGCCGATGCCGGCAGCCATTGCGGCGAAATCCTTGTCTTCCGCCTTGCTCAGGTCAAGCGGGAAAATCGCCGGCTGCGGGTGGCCTGCCGTCTCGATTTCATCGTATACCGCTTCCAGTTTTTTTACCGAGCGGCCATGCAGGATTACTGTGGCGCCGTGGGCAGCGAAGGTCAATGCTGCGGTTTTGCCGATGCCTTGGCCCGCACCTGTGATGAGAATAACGCGGCCCTTCAGTAGATCTTGCGGTGCTTGGTAGTTTTTCATGGCGATTCCAGAATAAGTTGTGCGCATTTTACCCCACTTCGTACCGCGCTTTCGAGAGTGGCGGGGTAATCGCCGGCGGTGTAGTCGCCGGCGAGGTAGAAATTCGGCAGCGGGGTGACTTGGCCAGGGCGCTGCAGGTCCGGGCTGCAGGCAAAGGTGGCGCGCTTTTCCGCAATGACCTTGTGCCACAGAGGTTGTGGCAGGTCGGGAAGGGTTGCACGTAGTTCGTCATTTACGCGCTGTGCCAGTTCGTCGTGATCAAGTGTCTGGTGCGGTCCTTCCGCGCTGATTACGGCACACAGCAGGCCGGGTTCGTGGTTGAGCTGGCCGCGATCGAACACCCATTGGGTGATACCACCGTACAGGCCGATCATGGGTCGGGGCAGGCAGGTTGCTGCGGGATATTGCAGGAACACGCTGTAGATCGGCTGGTAACTGAAGTGGCCAACCTGTGCCCTTGCTTGCGCCAGTTCAGGCAGGTTGGCGGTAAGCGCGGCCAGGCGCTGTGGCGGCACCGCGCAAATGACTTGGTCGAACTTTTCCGTCCCTGGTCGCATTTCGAGGGAGAAGCGAGCAGCCTCGTCTTTGACTGCAAGCACTGTTTGGGAATGGATGATTTTGCCGCCATGGCTCTTGAGGAATGCGTCCGCGTGTTCCGGGAAGAGATGAGTCAGATTTGCCAGTGGCAACAGCATGTCGCTGTCTTCCCGGCTGCCGGCCAGGCTGTCGCGCAGGACGTTGAGGAATACTTGGGCCGAGGCGGTCTCGAGTGGGGTATTGAGCGCGCCGATGCAGAGTGGCTCCCATAAATAGCGGCGCAGATTGCCAGTCTGGCCATGCATCGTCAGCATCTTGCCGGCGCCGATGTCGTCGCCGAGGCGGAAATTCCGGCGCCGCATTGCGCTCATGAAGCGCACAGCGGAGATGCGTTCGCCCCAGGTCAGGCCGCGCGCCGTGAGCAGGCTGAATGCCAAATGTAGCGGGGCTGGCAGCGGCGCTGCCTGTAGGCGGAAGCGGCCGGGAATGACCAGTTGCAGGGGCAGCCGCAGCAGCAACTCAGCCGGATCGGCGCCGGTCATGCGCATCAGGCGCAGGGTTTCGCGGTAGGCGCCGAGGAGGATGTGCTGGCCGTTATCCAGCGCCATCTCGAGATAATCCACCCGTCGCGCCCGCCCGCCCAGTTGCCTGGCAGCCTCGAAGACGGTGACGGATATCCCTTGTGCGGCCAGCTCCACCGCCGCCGCCAGGCCGGCATAGCCGGCGCCGATGACCGCGACTTTCATCTGGGTGTGTCCATTGGAATGCGCATGCATGTAGGAGCGCCGCCCCCGGCGCGAATGCAGTCGCAAATCGCGGCGAGGGCGCCGCTCCCACAGCGGTGTTTGGGCTCTAACGGATAATCCGGGCTCATTCCTTGAGCCAAGTGCTGCACGCAATCCACAGTTTGCGCAGCGGCGTCAGCGAGATGCGCTGATTCAGGACGTGGTAGCCGTCTTGTCTGACCTCCTCCAGTACAGCATGGTAAATCGCCGCCATGATCAGGCCGGTACGCTGGCTCTTGCGATCCGCCACTGGCAACTCGGAGAATGCCTGGGCGTAGTAATGGTTTGCCCGCTCACCCTGGAACG
>JAUYSN010000327.1 GCA_030696235.1 Sulfuricella sp.
CGAACATCGCGCCCCGGTAGCGCAGCAGCACATCGCGCTTGATGAGCTGGCCGAGCAGGTAGCGATGGCGCCAGATATCGGCAAAGATGCGCAGGGGATTGAAAACCATTTTGCTCATTGAGGTTTGGCAATCACGCCGCGACCCTGCAGGTAGCCGATGACCTGATCCACACATTGATCCAGCGGCATGCTGCCCGTATCGATGGCCAGTTCCGGATTTTCCGGTTCTTCATAGGGGGAGGAGATGCCGGTGAAATCGCGAATCTCGCCGGCACGGGCCCGGCGGTACATCCCTTTCACATCGCGATGCTCACAAACCTCAATCGGACAGCGGCAATAGATTTCGATGAACTCGCCTGGAGCAGTCAGATTGCGAACCTTGAGACGATCCGCGCGAAAGGGCGAGATGAAGGCTGTAAGAGCAATCACGCCGGCTTCGACAAACAGCTTGGCCATTTCGCCGATGCGGCGGATATTTTCCCTGCGGTCTTCCTCGGAAAAATCCAGATCACCACACAACCCATGACGAACATTATCGCCGTCGAAAACGAAGGTTCGGCAACTCATCTGGTGCAGCCTCTCTTCAACCGCGTGCGCCAATGTCGACTTGCCGGCACCGGAAAGCCCGGTAAACCACACGATCGCACTTTTGTGGCCGTTGAGCTGTTCTCTGCGAGCGCGCGTTACCGTGGCATGGTGCCAGACAGTATCGGAGCTTTTATTATTCATACCGCAAAGCCTCCACCGGCTTGAGCATTGCCGCGCGCCGTGCCGGGTAATAACCGAAAAACACGCCGATCGCGGCAGAAAACAGGAACGACAGCAGGATCGACCACACCGTTACCACCACGGCCATTTCCGCCATCGAACTGACCAGCCAGGCACCCCCTACACCAAAGAGCACGCCAACCAGCCCGCCAACTATGCAGATAATCAGCGCTTCGAGCAGAAATTGCAGCAGGATGTCGCGGCGGCGCGCGCCGATCGCCATGCGGATGCCGATTTCCCGGGTGCGCTCGGTGACCGACACCAGCATGATGTTCATGATGCCGATCCCGCCCACCAGCAGGGAAATGGAGGCGATGGCGCCGAGCATGAAGGACATGGCCTGCGCCGATCCGGCGGCGGATTGCGCCACCGAGGTCAGGTTGCGGATAGTGAAGTCGTTTTCCGCATCTTCGGCCAGGCGATGGCGCTGGCGCAGCAACTGGGTCATTTCACGCTCCGCTTCATCCATCGTTTCGGCCGATCGCGCCTGAACCATGATATAGCGCACCGTGCCCGGAAACTGGTTGCCGAAAAGCTTGCGCTGGGCGGTGGTGACCGGCACCACGGCGGTGTCGTCCTGATCGCGCCCGTCCAGGCTCTGTCCCTTGGCCGCGAGCACGCCGATGACCAGGAACGGCATGTTCTTGATGCGGATGATCTTGCCGGTGGGGTCTTCCTCGCCGAACAGGTTTTTTGCCACC
>JAUYSN010000118.1 GCA_030696235.1 Sulfuricella sp.
TGATCGGGGCGAGCGTCATCGCCAGCTTGATCGCCACGCGCAACAAGTCCTCCCATTGAAATCTGCTCATCAACGGAATTACACCATGATTTTTCGCCTTTTCGTCTTCGTTCTTTTCGTGCTTACCCTCGGCGGTTGCGCCGAGCCGCCATACACCAACGTCGATAACCCATCAGGTGAGCGCGTTTTTTACGTCAAGCATTTGAATTCCTCTGCGTCCTTCGCGTCCTCAGCGGTGAATCGCCGTTTTTAGCAAATCCTCCAGCATCTTCCCAACCGTCACCGGGTCGCGCTCGGTGCGCAGTGTCCGGTGCAGTGCTTCCGCTTCCGGGTAGGCGGCGCGCATCATTCCCAGCCATTGCTTGAGCCGCCCCGGCGCATGCTTCGGGTCCATCCGGGCGCGCAACTGGTCGCAGTAATCGATGATCCAGGGAAGCAGTTCCGCCCAGTGCATGGCCTCTCCCCAGTCTTGATGCGCCGCATCAGATCCGGGCGGACGATGGCGCCGCGCCCGATCATCACGTCGGTGCAGCCGCTGACCTGGCGTATTTTTTCACTATCCTGCGGCGTCCACACTTCGCCGTTGGCCACCACCGGCAATTTCACTGCTTCGCGGATATGGGCAAGCCACTCCCAGCGAGCGGGAGGACGGTAGCGGTCGGTCTTGGTGCGGGCGTGGACGGTGATTTCGTCGGCGCCGCCCGCTTCGATGGCGCGGGCGCAATCCAGCGTCAGCGAGGTGTCTTCCAGGCCGAGACGCATCTTGGCGGTGACGGGAATGTGTTCAGGCACGGCGCGGCGAGTGGCGGCCACGATGGTGTGGATTTGTTCCGGGTACTGAAGCAGGACGGCGCCGCCGCCGTGACGATTAACCGTGGGAGCGGGGTAGCCGAAGTTGAGGTCGATGCCCGGCGCGCCCAGGCCGGCGATGAATGCGGCGTTTTCAGCGAGGCAGACCGGGTCGCTCCCCAGCAGTTGCACCCGCACCGGCACACCGGCCCGCGTACATCCGCCGCTGGCCAGTTCCGGCACGGTGCGCAGGAGCATTTTCTCGGTGAGCAAATGGTTGGTGACCCGCACGAATTCGGCCACGCACAGGTCGATGCCGCCCAGGCGCGTCAAGATCTCGCGCAGGCTCTGGTCGGCAAGGCCCTCCATGGGGGCGAGAATCAGGCGCATGGTTTTTCTGGAAGTTGCGGGGCGCCTATTTTAGAAGAATTGCACGCGGATTGCCGGAAGGATTTTGAGCTTGCCCCAAAGACTATAAGGATAATCGTGTCTGTTCCATTTAATTTGGTGCCTATAGCACTCGGTCGCCACTGTCTCAAACCTAAGCTGCCGATCGAGACGCAAGCAAAATAACAGTTAATCACGCTCCTTTAACCAAGTCGAACCCCAATTTTCAACCCAGCAACATACATGATCAAAATCCGGGATCGTGATAACTTCAGGTCGCCGATCCGATGGGAAGCGTGATGCATAGGAATCTGCCACATCCAGACTGACAATTTCATCACGCTCCCCAACGAAATGCCGCTGCGGTACATCAATCAAAGATTGCCACTCATCCACAGGATTCAATGAGTCTTCGAGCGCTGGGACATGATGCATCCTTGCCCATGCGCGATGATCCAGATTCCCTGCCACGGTAATAAGCCGAACGACATCATTGCGCCGCGCCGCCACCAAGGCCGCAATAGCGCCACCACCCGAGTAGCCGATCAGCACCAGCTTGTCGGCGCCGACACGTTGCTTTAATGCACTGATTGCCTGATTGCTGGTTTCGACCACTTCGGGCGCGAAACGCCCGCCCGTCCAATAGGTTTGCCGGCAATTTATTGCGTCGCTTGCCTCGACGTATTGACAGGGGCGTGCCAGATAAACGGCCATGCCTTGGGGATGGCGCAGAGCCAATTCCAAAGCAATCGGGTTGCGCGGAGTTGGATCATTTGAGGCTTGGGACCGTGTCAGCCAAGCCAGCCCATCCCCTTCGATATACACGGTCAATGTATCGGCCTGTGCGCTGTTCTTTGGGACATAGGCGGACAGGATGAATTTATCAGTCGGTATGCGCAGCTTTTGCCATCCTGCTTTATCTGCCAATTGATCTGCGTGTTGCCAGCGGCTTTGCGGTGAAAGGTCGGCGCAACCAGCCAGCCCCAGCAGGAGAAACACCAAAGCCAGTTGCAAGGTCAGCCTCGTTTCGGTACCAGATCGCCCAGCGCATCCAGCAACGGGCCGAGAAATTTCTCATAGGGACGCCAGCGTTCCACCGACGAGCTGTAGATTGGCTGGCGCACCTGCGTCACGCTGGCGGTGCGGATCGAACGCTTGTGCTTGTGGAAATCGAGGCAGGCATCGTTCCACTCCAGCCCGCAATGCTCGATCATGCTGCGCGTCTGCGCTTCCTGATCGGCAACGATGTCCTCATAGCGCACATCGAGGAAAGAACCCGCAGGCAACACCTTGCGCCAATGCTCCATCAGCCGCGCGTAATCGACGTAGTAGCGTCCCAGTTCAGCCAGATCGTAGGTCTGGTTCTGCTTGCGGTTGAACAACCGGGTAAAGCAGGAAAGGCAGGTGTCCACCGGGTTGCGGTTGACGTGGATGATCTTGGCGTTGGGCAACATCAGGTGAATCAGGCCGACGGCGAAGAAATTCGCCGGCATCTTGTCGGTGATGTACCGTGCATCCGGCGCACGCTGTTGCAGTCCGGCGACATAGTCCGCCCCCCAGGCCGTGAGCTGCGCACGATCAATCGCCTGCATGTTTTGCGGGTAGGATGCTCCCGCCACCGCGCGTTGCGCAATCGCCAGCAGATCGGGCAACTCTCCCGCGCCGTGTACATCGGGGTGGCTCGCGATGATCTGCTCGGTGAGCGTCGTGCCGGAACGCGGCATGCCCAGCACGAAAATTGGCACAGGCGAAGCATCGCCCGCGCCGCGCAGGCGCTCAATGGTTGCCGGACTGAAAACGCGCATGATCGAATCGAAGTGCCGGGTGACCTCGTTCGCGTCATAGTCGAAGGTGGCGCGTTTCAGTCGGCAGCCCTCGAGAAAATGTGGGAAAGCCTTGTCATATTCCCCGCTGTCGTCGTAGCACTTGCCCAGCGCGAAATGCAGCGCCATCGCCTTCTTGGCCGGCAGCGGATGCTCGGAGTTCCGTGCGGCGACTTCTGCCGCCTCAAGCGCGGACAGATTCTCGTCACCGGCTTTCACCTTCCTGACCTGTGCAAGATGGAAGCGCGCCGGAAGATTATCGGTATCGTTGGCCAGTGCCTGTCGGAACAGACTTTCCGCCAGCTCCATGTCGCCGCCCTCCATGCTCAGATGCCCTAGCCCGAGCAGTGCATCATTGCATTCCGGATCGATCTCCAGCGCACGGCGATACAGGGTTTCAGCCTCGCTGCTACGCGCCATTTCTGTGTAGATGCCACCCAACTGACTGTACATCTCGGCTTTTTCGGGAGCCAGTTCGACGGCGCGCCGGGCGCATTGTTCAGCCTCGGGAAAATTCTCTTTTTCGAAATAAACGCGAGCCAGACCGACGTACGCCTCCGCATAGGCGGGACGAAGCTGCAGTGCCCGCTGCAACAGCGGGAAAGCAGCATCGTGCTGATCCAGCGCGTTGCGCACCATGCCCAGATTGCACAATGCCTCTGTGTAATCGGGATTGATGCGCAATGCCTGTTCGAGCGGTTCGATGGCCTCCTGCGCGCGCTCCTCCTCCAGCAACACCGCACCGAGATTGCTCCGGGGCTCCAGATAAGCCGAATTGGCCGCACTGGCGCGGCGATACCAGTCCAGCGCGGTATTCCTGTCCTTGTTCGCACGGCAAATGCTGCCCATGTTGTTAAGCGCCGGCGCGAAGTTCGGATCGATCGCCAGCGCGTGTTGCTGGCAGGTTTGCGCGCGACCGTAGTCTTTGCGGTCGAAATATGCGATACCCAGATTGCTGTGGGCAGAGGCCAGATTCGCGTCGAGCGCGACCGCCCGCTCGCCATGTTCCACCGCCTCATCCAGCTTGCCCAGTTGCCGGTACATTTCGCCGAGATTGGCATGGAACAACGCCACCTTGCCGTTGCTCCGGATCGCTTTCTGAATCAACTCGATCGCCAGTTCCGGCTTACCCGCCTGATGCGCGATCACGCCGAGCAGATGCAAAGCGTAAGCATGTTGCGGTTGCGCCTGCAAGATCTGTCGCAGCAGGTGTTCGGCTTCCTGCAAACGTCCCTGCGACTGATGCTGATTCGCCAACACCATCGCTTGTTCAAGCGAAAGACGTTGTAATGGCGGCTGTGCGACAGGGACGATAGGCTCGGCGAGTAGGTCAAAAGGGCGTTGGGAATTGTTCATGTCATTATTTTCGATAATTCTGCACGATCTCGAGCAGTGGAGTCAGATGCGTGGCGAAACGCTGCCAGCGTGCCACGGATGTCTTGTAGATAGGCTTGCGCACCTGCGCCACGCTGGCGGTCTTCACATGCCGCTTGTTCTGGTGGAAAGCGAGGCAGTTATCGTCCCACGGCAACTCCAGATAATCCAGTATCCGGCGCGCCTGGCCCTCGGTGTCCGCCACCATATCCTCGTAGCGCAAATCGAGGATCGAACCGGCAGGCAACACTGCATGCCAATGCTGCATCAGCTTGAGGTAGCGCGTATAGTAGCGCCCCAGCGTGCCGAGGTCGTAGGCGAATTCCATGGTGTCGTTGAACAGGCGCGAGTAGCATGAGAAGCACGAATCCATCGGATCGCGCATGGCGTGGATGATCTTCGCGTTGGGCAGCATCAGGCGGATCATGCCGATGTAGAAAAAGTTGGCGGGCATCTTGTCGGTGATGCGCTGCGCATCGGGAGCCAGCTTCCACACCCGCTCCGCATAGTCCTTACCCAATTGCATGAAATCATCAGACGCCAGGTCAGGCACGAAGTCGGGAAATCTTTGCCCGG
>JAUYSN010000132.1 GCA_030696235.1 Sulfuricella sp.
AGCTGCAGGGCTGGCGCAGCTGGATCAGCCGCCAGCGGCTTTCGCCGCGGCCATGCTGGGGCGGCGCCATCGCCAGTTACGCCGGCGCGGCCGCAACCTTGCGCAACTGAATGCGGAACAGCGCCATGCGCTGCGGATCGCCGCCAAGAAGCTGCGCTATGCCGCGGAGTTTTTTTCCGGGCTTTATCCGCGCAAGGCTTCGAGGAGGTATTTGCAAGCGCTTGTGGGTTTGCAGGACGAGCTCGGCGTGCTCAACGACCAGGCCGTCACCGGGCGGCTGCTGGAACAAATCGGGGCGGGCGGCCGCGATTTGCTGCGGTGCCGCGCCAGCGGCGTGATAATCGGCTGGATTGCCTGCAAAACGCGTTTGCAGCTGGCCGGCATGGCGCGGGTATGGAAGCGCTGCAATCGATGCAAGGTGTTCTGGGGAGAGAAAAATAATGTTTGAATCCGCCGAGCTCGGCCACAAAATCGATAAAGCCACCTACGACAAGGAAGTGCCGGCTCTGCGCGAGGCACTGCTTGAAGCTCAATTCGACCTGGCGAAGGCGGCGAACTTTCCGGTCATCATTTTGATCGGCGGTGTTGACGGCGCCGGCCGCGGCGAGACAGTCAACCTGCTGAATGAATGGATGGACCCGCGCCACATCCAGAGCCACGGCATGGGCAACCCCTCCGACGAGGAGCTGGAGCGTCCGATCATGTGGCGCTTCTGGCGCGCACTGCCGCCCAAGGGCAAGGTTGGCATCTTTTTCGGTTCCTGGTACACCTGGGCAATCCTCAGCCGGGTGTTCGGCAAAACCAGGAATGCCGAGTTGGACCAAAGCATGGAGCGCAACGTGCGCTTCGAGAAGATGCTTAACGACGAGGGTGCGCTGATCCTCAAATTCTGGTTGCATTTGTCCAAGGACAAGCAGGAAAAACGCCTCAAGGCCATGGAGAAGAATCCCAAGACGCGCTGGCGCGTGACCGAGCGCGACTGGATGCACTTCAAAATGTATGACAAGTTCCGCAAGGTGGCGGAGCGCGTCATGCGCCAGACCAGCACCGCCGAGGCGCCATGGATGATCGTCGAGGGCGAGGATGAGCGCTACCGCAGTTTGACGGTGGGGAAGGTCATCCTGGAGGCGATCCGAAAGCGCCTCGACGCGGCCGAGGCGCCCCATGATGCCCATGCGCCGCCGCTGCTGCCTTCGATCGACAAGCTGCATATTCTGAAAACCCTCGACCTCAACCAGAAGCTGACGAAGAAGAAATACGACCTGGATCTGGAAAAATACCAGGGCAAGCTCAACCTGCTGACGCGCAGCCCGAAATTCACGGAGATCACCGTCATCGTGGTGTTCGAGGGTAACGATGCCGCCGGCAAGGGCGGCAGCATCCGCCGCGTCACCGGCGCGCTCGACGCACGCCAGTACCAGGTCACTCCGATTGCCGCTCCCACCGAGGAGGAGCGCGCCCAACCCTACCTGTGGCGCTTCTGGCGCCATGTGCCGCGCAAAGGGCGGGTCAGCATTTTTGACCGCTCATGGTACGGCCGCGTGCTGGTGGAGCGTGTCGAAGGCTACTGCTCCAACGCCGACTGGATGCGCGCCTACAGCGAGATCAACGATTTCGAGGAGCAGCTGGTGCGGAACAACACCGTAGTGCTGAAGTTCTGGCTGTCGATCAGCAAGGAAGAACAGCTCAGGCGCTTCGAAGAGCGCCAGAAGACCGGCTTCAAGCGTTTCAAGATTACCGACGAGGACTGGCGCAACCGCGAGAAATGGGAGGATTACGAGATGGCGGTGTGTGACATGGTGGACCGCACCAGCTCGGAAATGTCGCCATGGACCCTGGTTGAAGCCAACGACAAGAATTTTGCCCGCATCAAGATTTTGAAGACCCTGTGCGAGCGGATCGAGGCGGCTTTGAAATAAAAGCTCGAACCGCGGAGGACGCAGAGGAGAATTCATGTAGGTTGGGTTAGGCGCGGCTTTTTGCGCCGTAACCCAACAAACCCAATCTTCCTTCGTGTGTTGGTTTCGTTTACAGGCGCCTACTGCCCCCCTCTCCCCAACCCTCCCACAAGGGGCTGCCCTCTCCTCAATCCTCTCCCGCAAGCGGGAGAGGAGGCAAATGAGAAAGGCGCTGGTTTTGATTTGGGAGCAAACGTGAAGGGCGATTGTTTCGATCAGCCGCTAACCCAGCCTACATTCTCAACCCATCTACGCGCTTTTTACTTCGCCAGCGGCTGGGAATGCTCGCGGTGACGCCGCCAGTTTTCCAGATAGGCGGCCGTCAGTTCCCGGTTGCCGCGGAAGATCAGCAGATTCTCCGCATTCTTGAACTGCGCGGCGTGGGTGAAGTTGAAGCTGCCGGTGATCACGACCGGGTTGGCGCTGCCGGCATCGATCACCATCACCTTGTTGTGGGCGCTGGCGTGCAGGCTGTCGACGAATACCGGCACACCGCCGGCCGCGACTGTCGGCACCTTGCTGCGTTCCATTCTCCGTATCTGTTCCGCGTCCGTGACGACCCGGACATCCACACCGCGCTGTTTGGCGCTGATCAGCGCCTGGGCGATTTCCCGGTTGGTGAAGCTGAATGTCTGCACCAGCACCTGCTTCTGCGCATGATCGATGGCCAGTACGATCTGGCCGGCGGCATCGTCCTCGGGGGTGAACAGCACCTGCACCGTACCGCTGACAGCGACGGCGTGGCTTCTGATGCCTTGAGCCTGCTCGAAGGCAGAAGCCGAAGTGGTGAAAAGCAGCGCCAGGGACAGGAACAGGGCGTGCCGGTGGAGGCTTTTCAGCATAACTATATCCTTTCCGTTATCCTTTCCGTTGGGCGCGGTTCCGTGCGGAGCCGAACACCCGAAGATCGGCTATTATGCACGATATGGAATAACAGCGAAGGGCGAACGATGAGTCAAGAAAGGGAAATCGCCACCCTCGCGGGCGGGTGCTTCTGGTGCCTGGAGGCGGTGTTCGAGTTGCTTGATGGCGTGGAGAAGGTCGAGTCGGGCTATACCGCCGGCAACACCCTCAACCCCGGCTACGAGCAGATTTGCAGCGGAACCACCGGCCATGCCGAGGCGGTGCGGATCACCTTCGACCCCGCAGTGATTTCCTTCCGGGAATTGCTGGAAGTCTTTTTCACGATCCACGACCCCACCACCCTGAACCGCCAGGGCAATGACGTGGGCAGCCAGTACCGCTCCTCCATCTTCACCCACAGCCCGGAACAGCAGGCGATCGCGGAAGAGGTGATCGCGGGAATCCCGTCCGCCGTTACCGAAATTGCGCCCGCCGGAATTTTTTACCTGGCGGAGGACTATCACCAGGAATATTTCAGAGGTCACGGCGATCAACCCTATTGCCGATTCGTGGTTGCTCCCAAGGTGGCTAAGCTGAGGGAGAAATTCAAGGCCAGGCTGAAGAGCGGGTCGGCTGGCTGATTACGAACCGGTGCTTGCCGGAAATGGTGCGTTTGATCTCGTCAACACGATTGATTTCCAGAACCATATTCTCATCCACATCCCTGCGGACTCTGGCCCTGAGCGAGCTCATAGCCTCGGAACTCAATCCGGACGGCGAGACGAGGTTCAAGGTGATCTTGTCCGGCTCGCTCTGGATGAACTGATACTGCTGGATGTCGGCCAGCCCGTCCAGCAGGTGGATGAAATACGAGGGGTAAATGCTCTTGCCGCTCCGGGTCTTGATGATGTCGTTGCTGCGGCACAGACCCATTTCCATCATCGGGAACGGCGAGCCGCAGGCGCAATTGCCCTCCTTCAGTCTTCCCGAGTCACCGATCTCATAGCGGATGAAAGGCATCACCCGGTTGGTCAACGAGGTAATGATGAGCCGGTCTTCGTTGTCGATTTTCAGCGACTCAAGGTAAACCATGTCGGTGAAGACGTGCTGGTTGCCGTGCCTGCATTCGCAGGCGATATTGGGGATCTCCCTGCTGCCATATTGGTTGAACACTTTGCACTGGAAGGCCTGCTCCATCAGCTCCCTCTGCCAGCCATACAGCACTTCGGCGGTGGAGAATACGCCCAGCAGCGTGTCGGGGATGTTGACCTTATTGTCGATAACATATCTGGCAAGTTCGGCCAGGATCGAGGCATAGCCTTGCAGCAGGACGGGCTGGTACGATCTGATGGTGCCGGCCAGTCATGCAGCTGGGCTTCGGTGTATTCGTACGCGGCGATGGTCTTCTCGGCGGCAATGGCGTCGTTAACCATTTTTCTGAAACTGCTGCCGCCCTTGATGTCCTGTCTGGCGCCCCAGAAATTCAGGATTTTCTGGCCCGGCTGCCATCCCGACCCCATGTAGCTTCTGCACATGCCGGCGCGCATCAGCTCGCCTTTGTAAGCATCGTAATAAAAGGACACCGGCTTACCGGTCGATCCGCCGGTGTTGCCGATCCTCAGCCGGCTCCTGTCGATACCCCGCGCCAGCATCTCGTCCCGGTGCTGGATGACTTCGTCCTTGTGCAGGATGGGCAGGCTGCCGACAGCAAGCCCGTTCGCCTCGTTTCTGACGGCTTGAGCGTATTTCTTCCGGTAATAGGGAACGTTGGTGTACGCATGTTCGATGATGGCGGACAGATCGTTCTGCTGCTTGCCGAGGAGCTGCTCCCTGGTCAGGGTCTGGTTGTGCAGCAGCCCATCCAGCAGAGCGTATCGTTCCCGGTGTCGGTTCCTGTGCAGCAGATGTTTGACGCGATGGATCATGCGGATCGCGCCAGCATCTCGCCCCAGGCATTG
>JAUYSN010000149.1 GCA_030696235.1 Sulfuricella sp.
TTCAAGTTGGCCAGGCTTACAAGAAAAACGGATGCCATCATCAGTAGATGCGTTGTTTTGTTCCGCAACAGTTTTGGCAGGTTGCGGAGGGCTGGCTCCAGCGAAGAGAGGGTTGCTAAAAAGAATGAGCAACAACATCAGAGGAATGGTTTTTCGAAATAGCATTTGACTGAGCTTGCCCCTGTTTTTCTATTATTTAAGCGTAGCACGTTAAGCTGACCAGTCGGTCACCTTCGGGCCTCGAACGTCAACTCAGGGTCGTCGGTTTCTGCCTTTCGCCACCGGAAGTTGTGCGGCGTTACCAGACACTCCGTATGCCGCTGGAATTGCCATCATGGCAATTTGGGATCAGAATGGTTATCGGCGAGATCGAAACTTAGACATGTGTTCCGGCCGCAAAACCAGGAATCAGTGCCGCCTGTCTGCAGGATCTGGCGATGGCCGGCAGCGAGCTGGCGTTCTGTCCATCTCCCGATTAAGATGAGCCATTTGTGTTCCGTAATATGCGGGCCAAGCGAGAATTCCTTATGACCATAACCATCAACTTCGACCTGACCATGCTGCTGTTAGTCGGCGTGAACGTGCTCTGCATTTTCGTCTACGTCGGCATGCTGAAGCTGCGCGCGCATCGCCTGGAGCAGGCCAGGGAACGGATTGTCGAGGAGGTGGCCGCCTACTTCGCCAGGATCGGCGTGGCGGCGAAGGCCGAGGCAATCAAGCTGCCTGCGGTGGGCCACTTCATCATTGTCGCGGACACCGAACCGCTCAAGCGCTTCCGCCATTCCCATATCGTCGAGATGATGCTGATCGGGCAGATTAAAAACGCCACAGGCCACACTGTTGATAGAGTGTTCTGGCGCTTCCCTCTGCCGGCGCGCGAGGGTGCAGCCGTCGAGGTGCCAGAAGATACCACGATTCCGCCGCCGCGCGCTCCGGAGGTAGACGAGTACCTGGAGCAAGGACTGACGCGCCTGAGCGCGCCTGATGGCTTGGAGGTGCACGAGGATTCCTGGGCGCATTACCAGGAAGCGGTACACGAGCGCGAGGAAGCGCATGGTGCGGCAGGCGAATCGGAAAGCGGGCGGGCCCCCTCGACTCCGGCTCGCTGAAAAAAACGGGACCCCCGTCAATATCTCTCGTGCAAGCTTGCCGCTTTGCGCAGTGAGGAGGAGGATCTTAGGCGTCGCTGCCGCCAATCGAAGGCTTGACGACGCCCGGCTGCGTATTTACTCACTCATGCACTGATTTAGTATGTGTTTTACACGGCATGGCAAAGGCCGGTGGCTGTATAGTGCCGTTTTAAGATAAAACTCAAACCAGCTTATATCGCGTGTAGTTTCCCATAAGCTTCAAGCAAGCGCTGGTGCATATCGCAGCCTTCCAGCGCCATCCCCGGCGCGTGCAGGCCGAAAAAGCGCTGTTCCCCGTTGAGCAGGACTTGCGCCTGTTGCAGCGTATCTATGCCGTAGAGGCTTTGCAGGGCAGCGCTGTACGGGGCGGCATCGGCCATGTTCAGCAGGCTTTCGATGCAGCGGTAAACCCTGCGGCGCTGTTCGTTCAATTGTTCGAAATGGCGTATCCAGTCGCAGCCTTCGCGGATCGCTTCTTCGTCGCCGATGGCCAGCGCCAGCAGGGTTTTCAGCTCTCCTACGCGCAAGTCTTTCCAGAACGAGCCGGCATCGGCCGCCAGGCCGATCAGTGCGGCGACCGGGCGCTGGTCGTCCAGGCCGAGTTCGTTCAGCGTGTCCAGCAGGTCGGCGCATTCGTCGTCGTCCAGCTCCGGCAGGCGCAGGATGGCGGGGCGGATGGCGTTGCCGACGCTGTTGTTTTCCCATTCCAGATCGTCGACCGGGTAAATTTCGGACATGCCGGGCACGATGATCCGGCAGGCATAGACGCCCAGATGGGTGTAGTCGGCAATGTAGATGTCGCCGCCTTCGGCGTGAATGCGCTCGACCAGCCAGGCATAGTCTTCCTCTGTCGTGTTGCTGAAATTCCAGTCGCAGAATTCGAAATCAGGTGTGTCGCCGAGGAAGTTCCAGCTGATGATGCCGCTGGAATCGACGAAGTGGATTTCGATATTCGGCGAGCTGGCGATTTCGTCCAGGTCGAAGCCCGGCTCGGGGAAGCCGCCCAACGCATCCAGCGCACGGCCTTGCAGCAGTTCGGTGAGGGAGCGCTCGAGGGCGATCTCGAAGCGCGGGTGTGCGCCGAAGCTGGAGAAGCAGCCCTGATCGTGCGGGTTGAGCAGGGTCACGTTCATGACCGGGTATTGCCCGCCCAGCGAGGCGTCCTTGACCAGGATGCCGAAGCCCGCCGCGCGCAAGGCGCGGATGCCTGCCGCTATGCGCGGATAGCGGGCGATCACCTCGTCCGGCACTTCCGGCAGGCACAGCCCTTCGCTGATGATGCGGAATTTGACGTGGCGCTCCAAGATCTCCGACAGCGCCTGGGTGCGCGCCTCGGCGGGGGTGTTGCCCGCCGACATGCCGTTGCTGACGTACAGGTTGCCGATGATGTTAACCGGGAACCAGACGCGCAGGCCGTCGCGGCTGCGGATGTAGGGCAGGGCGCAAATGCCGGCTTCGGCGTTGCCGGAGTTCAGGTCGACCAGTGTAGCGGCATCGATGCTGCCCTCCGGAGTGTAGAACTCGCGCAGTTCCGGCGTGAG
>JAUYSN010000157.1 GCA_030696235.1 Sulfuricella sp.
TCGGCTGCAAATCCGCCTGAGCGGTCCATATTTCGCCGCTTTTTTGGTCAATAGAACGACTATTGACCTGCAAAACCGGCAAAATCTGTCCTCGCCCAGCCGAATTTTCGCTTCGATTCTTCAAGGCCGACAGGCTGCTAGTGCCGTAATTTTTTTCAGCAGCTCGTCCTGGTTCACCGGTTTGACGATGTAATCCTTGGCGCCCTGCCGCATTCCCCATACCTTATCGGTTTCCTGCCCCTTGGTGGTGCACATGATGACAGGAATATCCTTGGTTTCATCATCCTTGGTGATTGCCCGTGTCGCCTGGAAGCCGTTCAGACCCGGCATCACCACATCCATGAGGATCAAGTCAGGCTTTTCCTGCTTGGCTTTGGTGATTGCCTCCTCGCCACTTTCGGCGGTAACCACCTGATACCCCTGTTTACTCAACAAGCCACTGAGGAAGAATCTTTCGGTAGGCGAATCATCCACGACCATAATCTTATTGATAGCCATTTGTTCCCTTTCTAGCTGACACTGCGCTGGGCCATGTACTGACCCACGGTTTTAAGCAGACTTTCCTTGGTAAAAGGTTTAGTCAAATATTCATCCGATCCCACCATCCTGCCGCGAGCGCGGTCGAACAAACCATCCTTGCTGGATAGCATGATAACGGGAGTGACTTTGAATTTTGGGTTTTTCTTGATCAGCGCACAAGTCTGGTAGCCATCCAGGCGCGGCATCATGATGTCAACGAAAATGACATCGGGTTGATGGTCGGCAATCTTGGATAGCGCGTCAAACCCATCTTCGGCGAGGATAACCTCACACCCGGCCTTCACCAGAAAAATCTCGGCGCTGCGGCGTATGGTGTTACTGTCATCAATCACCATCACCTTGGTTCCCGCAAGGGTTTGTGTTTCTCCGCTCACTCGCCTCCTCCAGGCTTTTATTTATCCAGGACTATCCACCCTGTTCCGCAATAGTATCAGCCTTTGAGGCTATCTTGAAGATACAATTTTCGACTATTGCATAATAAATTTTTTCAGGTAAAGCGCCTTGTCATAACTCATTCGGAAAAATGCCGGGAATCTCCCCGTCAATTTAGGTTAAGATACGGTCTTTCGATCAACCCCTACCCCCGTAGGTACCACCCGATTTTTTCCGGCATGACAACGTCCGAACTCATGGCAAACACTCGTGAAACACCCCCGCTCGTCCTTACTTTTGCCGCTTCCGATCCGAGTGGCGGCGCCGGCCTGCAGGCTGACATCCTGACCTTATCCAGTATGGGATGCCACCCCCTGTCGGTGGTCACCGCCATCACGGTCCAGGACACGCTGGGCGTGGAGGATGTGATGGCCATGGAGGCCGAATGGGTTGCCGACCAGGCGCGTTGCGTACTGGAAGACATGCCGGTGGGGGTTTTCAAGGTTGGCCTGATCGGCAGCGTGGAAAATGTTGCCGCCATCGCCGAGGTGGTCGCCGATTACCCGGACATCCCGCTGATATTGGATCCGGTGCTAGCCTCCGGCCGGGGAGACGAGCTGGCCGGCGACGACATCCTCACCGCCTTGCTGGAAATGCTCATTCCCCAGACCACCCTGCTCACGCCCAACAGCCTGGAAGCTCGGCGTATCGCACAGCTCGATGACGACGAGGGCGATGCCGAACCGGATCTCGCCGAATGCGCCCGGCGCATCATCGATATGGGCTGCGAATACGTGCTGATCACCGGCACCCATGAAAATACCCCCCAGGTGGTGAATACGCTCTACGGCGAAAGCGGCGTGTTGCGCACCGACAGCTGGCCGCGCCTGCCGGGCAGCTACCACGGTTCGGGCTGCACCCTGGCATCCGCGATCGCCGCCTCGATCGCCCACGGCCTGGATATCCCTGAAGCGGTGAAGGAAGCACAGGAATTCACCTGGCAAACGTTGAAAGCCGGTTTCCGCCCGGGTATGGGGCAACACATTCCCGACCGTCTTTTCTGGGCGCGCGAGGAAGAAGATGCCGCCCGCGATTAGCGGTCTTTATGCCATCACCCCGGAATGCGCCGACACCGAAAGTCTGGTGCAACAGGTCAGACAAGCCTTGTCAGGCGGTGCACACCTGGTGCAATACCGCAACAAGGGGGGCGATATTGCATTGCGCCACGAGCAGGCCAGCGAATTGCTGACGCTGTGCAGACATTTCCATGTGCCGCTGATCATCAATGACGACATTCGCCTCGCCGACCTGACCGGTGCGGACGGAGTCCATCTGGGCAAGGACGACGGCGGCGTGCGCGAAGCCCGGCTGATCCTCGGCCCGGATAAAATCATCGGCGTGTCTTGTTATAATGACTTGCAACGGGCGCTCGATGCCGAAGCCCATGGCGCGAATTATGTCGCCTTCGGCAGCTTCTTCCCATCGCCAACCAAACCCGGCGCGGCTGTGGCGCCTTTAACTCTTTTGCACGAAGCGAAGCGCAGCCTGAACATACCGGTCGTCGCCATCGGCGGCATCACTGCGGATAACGTCAACGCCCTGATCGAAGCCGGCACCGACGCCGTGGCTGTTATCTCTGCGCTATTCGACAGCGATGATGTCGGGGCAGCCGCCAGCCGCTTTGCCGTATTGTTCGAAAAATCAATCCACCATACATTGCACTAAGGTAATGACCATGACCTCACGCAACCAGCAGCTTTTCGAGAAATCACTCCAGTTCATCCCCGGCGGCGTCAATTCTCCGGTGCGGGCTTTCGGCTCGGTCGGCGGCACGCCGGTGTTTTTCAAGCGCGGCGCCGGCGCCACCGTCTGGGACGAGGACGGCCAGGCATATATCGATTACGTCGGCTCCTGGGGACCGATGATCCTCGGCCACGCCCACCCCGAGGTGGTCAAGGCGGTGCAGGAAACCGCCGCCAACGGCCTGAGCTTCGGCGCGCCCACTGCGCTTGAGCTGGAGATGGCCGAGACCCTGTGCTCTCTGCTGCCGGGCATGGATCAGGTGCGCCTAGTCAGCTCCGGCACCGAGGCCACCATGAGCGCCATCCGCTTGGCGCGAGGCTTTACCGGCAGAAGCAAATTCATCAAGTTCGAAGGCTGTTACCATGGCCACGCCGACTCGCTGCTGGTCAAGGCCGGCTCCGGCGCACTCACCTTCGGCCAACCCAGCTCCGGCGGGGTGCCAGCAGAAACTGCAGCGCATACCCTGGTACTGGCCTACAACGACAGCGCCGCACTGGCGGAAACCTTCAGGAAAATCGGCAACGAAATTGCTGCGGTGATCGTCGAGCCGGTGGCCGGCAACATGAACCTGGTCGCGCCCAGGCCCGAGTTCCTCAAGGCGCTGCGCGAACTGTGCACCCAGCACGGCAGCGTGCTGATCTTCGACGAAGTGATGACCGGCTTCCGCGTCGGGCCGAAGTGCGCCCAGGGCCTGTTCGGCATCGTTCCCGACCTGACCACGCTCGGCAAGGTGATCGGTGGCGGCATGCCGGTCGGGGCGTTCGGCGGGCGTCGTGACATCATGCAGAAGCTCGCTCCACTCGGCCCCGTATACCAGGCCGGCACCCTGTCCGGCAACCCGGTGGCGGTGGCGGCCGGACTAACCACGCTCAGGCTGGTGCAGGCTCCGGGCTTCTACGACAAACTGGCCGCAGCAACCCGCAAGCTGATCGATGGCTTGACCGCTGCGGCCAAGAAGCATGGGGTGACTTTTTCGGCTCAGTCCGTCGGCGGCATGTTCGGCGTCTACTTCCGCGCCACGCCCCCGACCAGCTATGCCGAAGTGATGGAATGCGACAAGACCGCCTTCAACCATTTCTTCCACGCCATGCTGGAAAAAGGCATCTACCTTGCGCCTTCCGCATTCGAGGCAGGATTCGTTTCCGCTGCCCACAGCGCGGAGGATATCGACAAGACCATTCAGGCGGCAAGCGAGGTCTTCAGTCAAATGGCAAGCTGAAGCGCGCCGGTCTATGGCATTTTCCTTTGAATTTCGATACTATTAAACTTAGTCTAAATTGAGGAATCTGCCATGCGCCCGGCCCAACTTTCCACCATCCTGGATCGCGAATTTCTAAGCGCACGGGAAGGGCATCACACACCCGTCATGTTATGGGGCCCACCGGGCGTGGGCAAATCCCAGATCATCGCCCAGGTTGCTGCACGCCACGGGGTGCCGATGATCGACATCCGCCTGTCGCAAATGGAGCCCTCCGACCTGCGCGGCATTCCGTTTCGAATCGAGGATCGCGTTGAATGGGCCATCCCCTCGATGCTGCCCGATGCCAAAAGGCATGGCCCGCAAGGCATCCTGTTTCTGGATGAAATCACCTCGGCGCCGCCCAGCGTTTCCGCGGCGGCCTACCAGCTGATTCTCGACCGCCGCCTGGGCGCCTATCAAATTCCGGAAAGCTGGGCGATTTTTGCTGCCGGCAACCGCCAGGGCGATCGCGGCGTCACCTATACCATGCCGGCGCCGCTGGCCAACCGCTTTTCCCATTTCGAGGTCGAAGCCAATCTCGACGACTGGGTCGTCTGGGCCTACGCCAACCACATCGACGAACGCCTGATCGGCTTTCTGCGCTTCCGTCCCGAACTGCTGTTCGATTTCGACCCGGCGCACAACCCCGTCGCCTTCCCCAGCCCGCGTTCGTGGGAATTTGCCCACCGCGCGCTGCAAAAATTCGGCGACCACCCCGAGCTATTGCTGCCCACTCTGCAAGCCTGCGTCGGGCCGGCAGCCGGGCTCGAACTCAACGCCTTCATCGAGAACCTTGACCGCATGCCGGACCTGGATGCGATCCTGCGCGGTGAAGAAGTCCCCGTGCCGCGCGAAATAGACCTTCAGTATGCCGTCGCCTCCGCCCTGGTGGGCCGCGCCATTCGCGCCAAAGGCAGCCCCGATGCACGCGAAGTTCATGGCCACATCCTGGATTACGCCAGCCGCTTTCCGCTGCGCGAGATGGGTATCATGCTGGTTTCAGACATGCACCGCGCCATCGGCCAGAACCTGTTCGCCGTGCCGCAGTTTTCAAAATGGGCCAACGCCGTCGCCGACCTGATGCTGTATGAGATGTGATTTTGAAAAAAACCATTCGCCACGAATTACACGAATGTTCACGAATTAACACGAATGAAACACCCCTCAACATCGGTTCATTCGTGTTAATTCGTGGCCGTTATTCGTGTCATTCGTGGTTATTGTTTTTCCCTCGTGGTTAGCAATTCATGGCCGACATCGAAACCAAGCTGGCTGCGGCCCGCACCCGGCTGATTCTGGACAAGCCATTCCTCGGCGCCTTGGCGCTGCGCCTGCCGATGGTCGCCGCCGATCCGAAGTGGTGCCAGACCACCGCAACGGATGCCCGCAGCTTTTACTACAATCCTGACTACATCGACTCTCTGAGTCTGGAACAGACCCAGTTCGTCCTCGCCCATGAGGCGCTGCACTGCGCGCTGTCCCATTTCGCGCGGCGCCAGCACCGGGTCAAGTTACGTTGGGACGTCGCCTGCGACCATGCCATCAACCCGCTGCTGGTCAAGGACGGCCTCAAGCCGCCACCCGGCGCGCTGGTGCTGGACAGCTTCGAGGGCATGACGGCGGAGGAAATCTATCCCTGCATAGCCGAAAACAACACCGACCAGCCGATGGATCAGCACATCTATGACGGCGAGGACATAGACCCGACCAGCAGCGGCCAGCAGCAAGGCGACGAGCAGCGCGAAGGCGGTCAGGGCCAGCAATCCGATCCGCAAAACCAGCCCCAATCCGGCGGCAGTTCTCAGGGCCAGCAGAAGGATGATCCGTCTGGCGGCGCTCCCCAACCCAAGCCGCTGACCGCGGCGGAACGCGAGGCCCTTGCCGCGCAGTGGCAGCAGCGCCTCGCCGGTGCCGCCCAGCAAGCGCAGCAGGCCGGCAAACTGGGCGGACTGCTGGCGCGCATGGTGGGCGAGCTGCTGCAGCCGAAACTACCCTGGCGCATGCTGCTGGCCCGCTACATGACCCAGGTTGCCCGGGATGATTACAGCTATATGCGCCCTTCGCGCCGCGAGGGGCAGATGATCCTGCCTTCCCTGAGGAGCTCCCAGGCGGATATCGTGGTCGCACTCGACACCAGCGGCTCGGTCAACAGCGAGGAGCTGAACGAATTTCTGGCCGAGATCGACGCTCTCAAAGGCCAGCTGCGTGCCCGGGTCACCCTGCATGCCTGCGACGCCACGCTGGCCGAAGGGGGGCCGTGGGTCTTCGAACCTTGGGAAGAATTCAAGTTGCCCAGGGAATTTCAGGGTGGGGGCGGCACGGATTTCAGGCCGGTGTTCGAGTGGGTCGAGCGCCAAGGCAGAACACCAGATCTGTTGCTTTACTTCACCGATGCCGAGGGTGACTTCCCCCCATCAGAACCTCATTACCCCGTAATCTGGCTGGTCAAAGGCAAGGCGCCGGTACCATGGGGGCAACGCATCCAGTTGAATTGAAAAACTTAACCGCAAAGGGCGCGAAGGTTCGCAAAGGAAGGCAAAAGATAGTTTTCCTTTGCGAACCTTCGCGTCCCTCGCGGTGAAAAGGTTTTATCCATGTCCGAACTCACTCCCGAAGACGCCCTGCGTCTCAACGTACTGCTCGCCGGAGAAATCCAGGCAATCCGCATCGACGAAGCCAACATGACGGTGCTCGGCCTGTCCCCGCGCGGCGAGGCGGCGGTCAAATTGCATCCGGTCGGGCGCAGCGACCAGTACCTGCGCAAGGTGCGCGAACTGCTGGCGGGCCACGCCATCGGCTCGCCTGGCGGCTATCCGGTATATATCCAGCGCTGGACGCGGATGGGACAGGCGCGCGACAAGGGGCTGGATCGCCTGCTACTGCTTGGTGAACCCGAGGCGGTGGTGTCGGTCGCCTATTCCAACGGCCTCACCGACGAACTGGCGCGTTGCGCCTGGTGGGCCATGCCGACCGCCGACAACGCCCGGCGCATGCTGGAGAGGGAATGTGTCGTACAAGGGCAAATGGGTAAAATTCTGGCCGATTACCTGATCGAACATCTGCCCTTCGAAAACGAACCCCATATCATCATCGACACCGTGCGGATCGTGCTCCAGCCAGGGCTGACCGATGCGGCAGCCCGACAGCGCCTGTGGAAGAAAGGCGCCTACGACAATGCCTACTACATCGGCTTTCTCGAGCGCATGCCGGACGACCTGCCGGAACAGCATACTCCACGCGCCGACTGGGAGGCCCAGCGGGCAAAACTGACGCCGCTAATTGCACAGGGCAATACATACGCCCGCCAGCTGGAACGCCTGCTATCCGGGCCGGGACTAGCCTTCCTCCAGACCAGCGAGGAAGTATTGCGCCGCCCGGAAAACCAGGACGTAGTCGTTGCCCTGCTGAACGCGGTGGCAGCCTATTTTTCTGCAGTGAGGACAGAGATCGGCGACTGTGGATGCTCAGTCGAAGCTGCCCTTGCCCGTGCTGAAGCGCTCTGCGCCGGCAACGAACAGCCGGTGGAAATACGGGAACTGCTCAACGCGGTGCCGGAGTTGGCGGGAGAAATACGGGCGATGATTGCACTGGCCTGCATGGGCGCAGAAGTAGCGACACCGGTGCTGGCGCTTACCACCGCCTCCGGCACCTTGATGCGCAAAAAGCTGGAACCGGTGATCAACCCTATCCTGCAGCTGTTTGCCGCACTCCGAGGCCAGCCTTTCACAGCCACCACCCCGAGGCGGCGGCGCTAATGCCGGGAATAAACCTATAAAAAGCACTTATCCGCAGATTACGCAGATTTTCGCAGATTAAACAACAAGTAACTTTGGACTGCCGACGCACCTTTTGGGAGATTTGGTACTCATGTGCAATCGTCTGAAAATCTGCGTTAATCTGCGTAATCTGCGGATGGAACTGCCGTTTTTAGGATAAATCACTTCCTGGCAGCGCTGCGCTCCGGCATGGAAAGCCGGGACATATAGTCCACCACCGCTTCCATGTCTCCATCGGTGTAATTCTGCACCACCTTCACCATCTTGGGGTTGGCGTTCCCGCGCTTGCCGTCGCGGATATTCACGATCTGGCGCAGCATGTACTTGTAATGCTGCCC
>JAUYSN010000158.1 GCA_030696235.1 Sulfuricella sp.
ATGCACAGCAAGTGCTCGGCCAAAACGACCAGATGATTCACGATGCCGCGAGGATAGGCAGCGGCGCGGAGGTTGCCAAAATCATCAAGGAAAATTCGGCAATGCGGGACGCGCGTACCGGCCTCGGCAGCACGCCGCTGCACCTGGCGGCAACCAACCCCGACGTCTCTGCCGTGAAAGCGCTGCTGGCGGCCGGCGCCGACGTCAACGCCAAGGACATGGATGGCAACACCCCGCTGCACATGGCGGCTTACACCAACCGGATCGAGGCAACGAAAGTTCTGCTCGAGGCGGGTGCGGACGTCAATGTCGTCTCGTCAGGGGGGCGCACGCCGATGGCGATGGCCCGAAAAAGCCGGGCCGACGAAGTTGCCGGGCTGATTTCCCTGTGGGTGCTGAAAGGCTGCAAAGCTGGCGGGAAGTGCGAGCAGGCGAGCACCTACGATCTCAAGAGACTGGCAAAATAATCAATAAAGAGCCGCAGAATGCCCTTTAACCGCCGCACTTTCCTTGCCGCATCCGCCGCCCTGTGCGCTGCGCCCTTCGTCGGCCGGGCGGCCGAGCTGCTGCCGGCCGGCAAAGGCCGGCGGGTGGTCATCGTCGGCGGCGGCTGGGGCGGGCTGAGCGCGGCCCGCCACCTGCGCGACCTCGCGCCCGACCTGGAAGTCGTCCTGCTGGAAAAGAACCCGGCGTTCTGGTCCTGCCCCCTGAGCAACAAGTGGCTGGTGAACCTCGTGGACACCCAATTCCTCGTCCATGATTACGCCACCGCCGCCAGAGCCTACAGCTACACGTTCATCCAGACCGAAGTATCGGCCATCGACCGGGACAAGCGCCGGGTCGTCACCGCGCAGGGCACGCTGGATTACGACTGGCTGATCCTCGCCGTGGGCATACGCTACGACTACGAAGCCTGGTACGGCAACGACCGCCGCGCCATCGACCACACCCTGCGGAATTATCCCTGCGCCTACATCCCGGGCAAGGAGCCTGCGGCGCTCAAGGAGAAGCTGGAAAACTTCAAGGGCGGCGATCTCGTTATGACTCTCCCTCCCATGCCTTACCGCTGCCCGCCTTCGCCCTACGAAAGGGCGTGCATGATCGGCGGGCTGCTCAAGTCCCGCAAGATCAAGGGCAAGCTCATCGTCCTCGATCCCAATCCCAGCTTTCTGGGCTTCAGCCGGATTTTCGCCGAACAGTACCAGGATCAGATCGTCTATGTGCCCAATGCCAGGGTGAAATCCGTCGATCCTTTCAACAAGACCATTTCCACCGACTTCGACGACATTCGCTTCGACGACGCCATCCTCATGGCGCCGCAGCAGGCCGGTGATTTGGTGTGGAAAGCCGGCCTCGTCGCCAAGGACAGCGAGGGCAAGCACACCGGCTGGGCCGACCAGGATCCGGTGCATCTGCATGCCAGGGAAGACGAGCGGGTGTTCTTGATCGGCGACCTCATGGATAAGGTATCGCCGCTCTTCGGCCATTATCCGAAGAGCGGCCACATGGCCAACCGCCTGGGCCGCATCGCCGCCCGCGAAATCGCCGCCCGCGCCAGGGGGGTAGTGCCGGAAAAGCTGCTCCCGGAAAGCGTCTGTTACGTGTTTTCCAGCATCGATCCGTTGGAAGCGATCCGCATCGATTCCCGCTACAAATTTCGCGGCGACGGACTCATCGCGCAGTCCGTCAAGCAAGCCCGTGACCCGAACCCGATGGGCGAGGATGTTCAGTGGGCGAAGTCGATGTTCGCGGAGTTTCTGGCGTTCAAATCCTGAGAAGCGTCCTGAATCACCCGCCCGCCGCATTCGACTTTCTCGAAAGCAAAATGTAGGTTGGGTTGAGGTACGAAGCCCAACAGACCTAAATTTTCCTTCAACACACCGATGTTGCCTAGAGGCGTCTATCTTTGGTGATGTTTTGGGTTTGTTGGGTTTCGCGATGAAGCCGCTCAACCCAACCTACGTTCTGAGAAGCGTCCCCAATTACCCGCCCACCGCTTCGATCTCTCGAAAGCAAAATGTAGGTTGGGCTGAGGTACGAAGCCCAACAGACCTAAATTTTCCTTCAATACACCGATGTTGCCTAGCAGCCTGTCGGCCTTGAAGAATCGAAGCGAAAATTCGGCTGGGCGAGGACAGATTTTGCCGGTTTTGCAGGTCAATAGTCGTTCTATTGACCAAAAAAGCGGCGAAATATGGACCGCTCAGGCGGATTTGCAGCCGA
>JAUYSN010000167.1 GCA_030696235.1 Sulfuricella sp.
GCCAAGGACAAGATCATCATGGGTGCGGAGCGCCGCTCCATCGTCATGCCCGAGCACGAGCGCATGAACACGGCCTACCACGAGGCCGGGCACACGGTGGTGGCGAGGTTGCTGCCGAAAACCGACCCGGTGCACAAGGTCACCATCATTCCGCGCGGCCGCGCCTTGGGCGTGACCATGCAGCTGCCGACGGAAGACCGCTACAGCATGGATCGCGAAACCATTTTGCAAAATATCGCGGTGCTGTTTGGCGGACGCATTGCCGAGGAAGTGTTTATGGGGCAGATGACGACCGGCGCCAGCAACGACTTTGAGCGCGCCACCGAAATGGCACGGCGCATGGTGACGCAGTGGGGGATGAGCGATGCCTTGGGGCCGATGGTCTATGGCGAGAATGATGGCGAGGTGTTTCTTGGCCGTTCCGTCACCACCCACAAGAACGTATCCGAGGCCACCATGCAGAAGGTGGACGCCGAAATCCGCCGCATTGTAGACGCGCAGTACAGTATTGCCCGAAAACTCATCGAGGAAAACCGCGACAAGATCGAGTTGATGGCGAAGACGCTGCTGGAATGGGAAACCATCGATGCCGACCAGATCAACGACATCATGGAAGGCAGGGCTCCGCGTCCGCCCAAGCCGAGCCAGAGCAAGCCGAATCCGCCTTCGGATAGTGCGCCGACTGCACCGGCAACGCCTACCCCCCATCCGGCGCAGGAAACCTGAAAGCGGTAATGGGTGATGAGTGATGGGGAATGAAAATCCATCACTCATCACCCATTTCACATTACCCGAATGCTCCACTGCGGCCGCTTCACCCTTCCTCTCAATCGCCCGTTGATCATGGGCATCGTCAACGTCACGCCCGACTCGTTCTCCGATGGCGGTCGCCATGGTTCCGCCGCTGCCGGGATAGCACACGCCTTTCGGCTGCTGGAGGAGGGGGCGGACATTCTCGATGTCGGCGGCGAATCGTCGCGTCCCGGCGCGCAGCCCGTCGGTATCGACGAGGAGCTGCGGCGGGTGCTGCCGCTAATCGAGGCGTTGCAGGGCAGCAACGTGCCGGTTTCGGTGGATACCTGCAAAACCGAGGTGATGCGCGCGGCCATCGCCGCCGGCGCGGCCATGATCAACGACATCAATGCACTGCAAGGCGCGGGCGCGCTGGAAGCGGTGGCTGGCTCGAATGTGGCCGCCTGCCTGATGCACAAGCAGGGCACGCCGCAAACCATGCAGTTGGCTCCCCGCTACGGGGATGTCGTGGCGGATGTCATGGCTTTTCTGGAATCGAGAATAACCGCCGCACAGGCCGCCGGCATCGGCCGCGAGCGGCTGGTGGTCGATCCCGGCTTTGGCTTCGGCAAGTCGCTGGAACATAATGTCACTCTGCTGCGTCAACTCGACCGCTTCCAGGCACTGGGGGTGCCGCTGCTGGCAGGCCTGTCGCGCAAGTCCATGCTCGGTCAGATCACCGGTCTGGATGTGGATGCGCGGCTGATTCCCAGCGTCGCTGCGGCAGTGATTGCGGCAATGAAGGGTGCTAGAATTATTCGTGTGCACGATGTAAAGGCCAGCAAAGAAGCTTTGCAGATCGTGAATGCCATCAAGGAAAACAATGACTAGAAAATATTTCGGCACCGATGGAGTGCGCGGCAAGGTCGGCGAAGCTCCGATCACCCCGGATTTTGTGATGCGTCTGGGCTATGCTGCCGGCAAGGTGCTGACTGCTTCGGAGAAGAGCTTGCCCAAGGGGGAGCATCCGTCTGTGCTGATCGGCAAGGACACCCGCATCTCCGGCTACATGCTGGAATCCGCCCTGCAGGCAGGGCTTTCCGCGGCCGGGGTGGACGTGCTGCTGACCGGGCCGATGCCGACCCCGGCGGTGGCCTATCTCACCCGCGCCCTGCGCGCCCAGGCCGGAATCGTCATCAGTGCCTCGCACAACCCATTCGAGGATAACGGGATCAAGTTCTTTTCGGCGGCCGGCACCAAGCTGCCGGACAAGACCGAGCGCGCCATCGAGAAGGCGCTGGAAGACCCGATGCAAACCATGCCATCGGCGCAGTTGGGCAAGGCGCGCCGGCTCAACGACGCAGCCGGGCGCTACATCGAATTCTGCAAGAGCACCTTTCCCACCGAGCTCGATTTGCGTGGGCTGAGAATCGTCGTGGATTGCGCCCACGGTGCCACTTATCATGTGGCGCCGCCGGTGTTTCACGAACTCGGCGCCGAAGTGATCAGCATCGGCAATCAGCCCGACGGCCTGAATATCAACCATGAATGCGGCGCTACCCATTTGCTGGCCCTCCAGGATGCGGTGAAACAGCACCGCGCCGATCTCGGTATTGCCCTGGACGGCGACGGCGACCGCGTCATGATGGTGGATGCCTCCGGCGAAGTGTTCGATGGCGACCGGCTGCTTTACGTGATCGCCAAGTATCGTCAGCAGCATGGTCTGCTCAAGGGCGGCGTGGTGGGTACCCTGATGACCAACCTCGGCATGGAGCATGCCTTGGAGAAGTTGAATATCCCTTTCGCCCGCGCCAAGGTGGGCGACCGCTACGTGCTGGAAATGCTGGACGAGCGCGGCTGGCAGGTGGGTGGTGAGGGGTCTGGGCATATTCTCTGCCTCGACCGGCACAGTACCGGCGATGGCATCGTTTCCGCGCTGCAGGTGTTGCACGCCCTGCGCGTGGCAAAGGCCACGCTGGGCGATTTTACCCGGGACCTGACGCTGTATCCCCAGGTGCTGATCAATGTGCCGGTGTGCAAAGGTTTCGATTTCAGCGCAAGCCCGCAGGTTCAGGCGAGGCTGGCGGAGGCTGAACAGGACCTGGATGGCGCCGGCCGGGTGCTGCTGCGTGCCTCAGGCACGGAGCCGGTATTGCGGGTGATGGTGGAAGGCAAGTCCGGTCAAAAGGTCCGGCACTGGGCCGAAGCGATTGCCGATACGGTGCGTCAGGCGGCAGATTGAAACAAGCGCCCTTCACCATTGCTTCCTCTCCCTCCGGGAGAGGATTGAGGTGAG
>JAUYSN010000174.1 GCA_030696235.1 Sulfuricella sp.
TCGGCGTTATAATCCTTGTGCAGGCGGCGCAGCATGTTGAGCACGCCATAGATTGCGCCGGTCGGCTCATTGTGTCGGTTGCGCAGATCCGGCAGCGCGTGAAAAGCGCGGTACAGGTAAGATGATCCATCCACCAGAAGCAGCGTTTTAGTTTCCATATTGCGGTTAAACCTTTATGAACGGCTCAGAAAAAATTCCGAAAATGCAGGGTGCGGATGTTGCCTCGCATGCCTATTCAGCCAGGGAATCCTGGCGCGTGTTCGAGATTATGGCAGAATTCGTCGAGGCGACGGAACGCCTGAGCTGCATCCGGCCGGCGGTGAGCATTTTCGGCAGCGCCCGCACGGCACACGACCATACCTATTACAAGCTGACCGAGGAGATCTCCCGGCAGCTGTCCGATGCGGGCTTTTCCGTGATTTCCGGCGGCGGCCCGGGCATCATGGAGGCAGCGAGCAAGGGCGCCTTTTTCGGCAAGTCCCCCAGCGTCGGCCTGAACATCCAGCTGCCATTCGAGCAGCACACCAACCCCTACCAGAACATCAGCCAGACTTTCCGCCATTTCTTCGCGCGCAAGGTGATGTTCGTCAAGTTCGCCACCGCCTACGTCGTGATGCCGGGCGGCTTCGGCACCCTGGACGAGCTGATGGAAGTATTGACCCTGGTGCAGACCGGCAAGACCCGCAAGATTCCGATCATCCTGGTGCATGAACCTTACTGGCGCGGGCTGGTGGACTGGTTCAGGGATACCCTGGTCAGGGAGGGAACGATCAATGCGGATGACATGGACCTGATCCAGTTGATCGACGAGCCCAAGGACGTGGTGGACGCGATCTTCAAGTATTATGAAACCCGCGGTTTCGAGCCCTCCGCCGCCGAGCGGGAAATGCTGCTCAGCCTGTAATGTATAATGGTCTTCCGTTTTAAGGAAAAAAACATGCGCGCCCCGATCGCCCTAATGCTGATTGCCCTGACCCTGCCCGCCTATGCGGAGGACGCCAAAACCCTGCCCAAGGACCTGCAGCCGATACCCGAGCCCCCGCCGGCGCCCGCCGGCATGGAACTCGACCCGGCCTTCGAGCCGCAGGTGACCATCATCAAGCGCGGCGAGGAAAAGGTCGAGGAATACCGCATCGGCGGCAAGCTGTACATGCTGAAAGTCACGCCGCCCCATGGCGTGCCCTACTACCTGGTTGACCACAAGGGCGACGGGCAGTATTCCCGCCAGGACAATCTGGACTCCGGCGTGCGTGTGCCGCAGTGGGTGTTGATCCGGTTCTGAGCCACTCACGACCGTTACCGCATGTCAGTATTTACTACCGTTTCCAGGGATGAACTTGCCGTCTGGCTGAAGAATTATTCCCTGGGCAGCCTGGTCGACCTGCAGGGTATTTCCGCGGGCATCGAAAACACCAATTATTTTGTTACCACCAGCCATGCGCGCTACGTGCTGACTCTGTTCGAGAAGCTCAGCCGCGAAGAGTTGCCGTTTTTTCTCAACCTGCTCGACCATCTCGCCTCCCACGGCATCCCCTGCCCGCGGCCGATCGCCAGCCTGGACAACAGTTTTCTCGGTGAGTTGAACGGCAAGCCGGCCTGCATCGTCAGCTGCCTGGAAGGCCGTTCGCTGGAGCAGCCGAATGCGCACCACTGCGGCCAGGTGGGTGAAATGCTCGCCGACATGCACCTCGCCGGCCGTTCCTACAAGACTGAAATGCCGAACCCGCGCGGCCCGGCCTGGTGGAGAGCGACCGCGCCGCTGGTTCTACCCAAGCTGCCGCCCGAGGAAACCGAACTGCTCAGCCAGGAAATCGGCTACCAGTCCGGCTTCCGCTTCGAGGATCTGCCGCGTGGCGTGATCCACGGCGACCTGTTCCGCGATAATGTATTGTTCAGGGGCGATACCCTGAGCGGCGCGATCGATTTTTACTACGCCTGCAGCGGCGCCTGGCTTTACGACCTGGCGATTACGGTGAACGACTGGTGCGTCGCCGAGGATGGATCGCTGGATAGTGAGCGGACTGCGGCCATGCTGCGCGCCTATCATGGCACTCGCCCACTCTCCGAAATGGAGCAGCAGGCCTGGTCGGCGATGCTGCGCGCGGGAGCGCTGCGTTTCTGGCTGTCGCGCCTCTACGATTTCCATTTTCCACGTCCGGGCGAGCTCACGCATGCCAAGGATCCCGGCCATTTCCGCCGTATCCTGCAGCGGCATGTCGAGATGCCGTCGGAATTGCAGCATTTATTGTAAGGAATAAAGATGGAAATTCGTAAAGTGGGCCCTGGGCAGGGTTGGCGGTGGATCGCTGACGGTTTTGGCCTGTTCAGGAAAAATCCGCCGATCTGGATTACGTTGTTTGTTATTTATTTCCTGATCGTCATCGTGGTTTCCGTCGTTCCCGTGGTGGGGCCGCTGGTGATGACGCTGCTGGCGCCGGTGTTTACCGCGGGCTTCATGCTGGCCTGTCGCGACGTGGAAGCGGGTGAAGAGCTCGAGCTGGGCTATC
>JAUYSN010000175.1 GCA_030696235.1 Sulfuricella sp.
GAACGCATCGGTCGCGCCTTCATCGGCCAGATGGCGGGTTATTTTCGACGGCTGGCGGTTTTCATCTAAACTATGCACGTGGATGCTCTCACTGATTACTCCCATCTGGATTTACGGCAAATTGCCGCAAATATCAAGGCCTGGGGGATGGAACTCGGCTTTCAGGCTATCGGCATCGCCGGCAGCGATCTCGGCCAGGCCGAAGCGCGCCTGCTGGAATGGCTGGCGCAGGGCTGCCATGGCGAGATGGATTATATGGCAAACCACGGCGTCAAGCGCAGCCGACCGCAGGAACTGGTGCCGGGCACGCTACGCATCATCACGGCGCGCATGGCCTACTTCCCGCCGCAGGCACGCGACAGCATTGAGGTCATGGACGACAGCAGCAAAGCCTACATCTCGCGCTACGCGTTGGGCCGCGACTATCACAAACTGATCCGGGCCCGGCTGCAGAAGCTGGCGGAAAAAATCCAGAACGAAATCGGCCCGTTCCAGTTCCGCGCCTTCACCGACAGCGCACCGGTGATGGAAGTGGAAATCGCCAGCAAGAGCGGACTGGGCTGGCGCGGCAAGCACTCGCTGCTGCTGTCGCGCGCGGCCGGGTCATGGTTTTTTCTCGGTGAAATCTATACCGATCTGCCGCTGCCCATCGACGAACCCGAGAAAAACCACTGCGGCACCTGCACCAGCTGCATCACCGTCTGCCCCACCGATGCGATCGTCGCACCCTATCAGGTGGATGCACGGCGCTGCATCTCCTACCTCACCATCGAGCTCAAAGGCAGCATCCCGGAGGAGCTGCGCCCCCTGATCGGCAATCGCGTCTACGGCTGCGACGACTGCCAGCTGGCCTGCCCGTGGAACAAATTCGGCCAGCTCACGCGCGAGCCCGACTTCGCCGTGCGCCATGGCCTGGACGATGCAAAACTGACCGAGCTTTTCCGGTGGAACGAAGAAGAGTTCGATGCCAGGCTGGCCGGCAGCCCGATCCGCCGCATCGGCCATGAACGCTGGCTGCGCAACATCGCCGTCGGACTGGGCAATGCCTCGCCCTCAGAGGATGCGGTCGCGGCGCTGAAAGAGCGCCGCGACCACCCGTCCGCGCTGGTGCGGGAGCATGTGGCCTGGGCGCTGGAAAGACAGATCAATCGTCGAGAGTAGTCAGAAATGCCAGGATATCGCGGATTTCTTCCGGCTTGAGGAGGTTCAGGACATCCTTGCTGGGATCCTTCATTTCCTCGTCGTGGATGCGCTCGCCCTTGATGAACTTGTCGACCTGGCGATTCAGGTAAATGGTGTACTGACCGGAAAGCATCGGCATGCCACGCTTGCCCAAGCCCTTGCTGCCATGGCAGGAGGCGCACTCGTTCTTGTAGAGCTTGGCGCCGGCATCGACATCACCCTCTGAGCGGGGAATGTTGAGCACTTTTTCCACGGCCAACAAACGGGTCAGGGCATCGTCGGTATCCTTGAACACCGGATAAGTGGTGTCGAGCTTGATAGAGGCGAGATAGGCCGAGATATGCACAATGTCCTCATCGGGCAGCTCCCGCTCCAGAGTGTAGGGGAACATCGGCAAATTCATGCGCTTGCGCGCCTTGAACTTCTTCAGCTGGTCCATCAGGTATTCCACGTCCAGACCTGCCAGGCGCGGATACTCGCCCTTCTTCCCTCCCTGGCCGGAGTCGCCATGGCAGGCCGCGCACACGCCATTGATCTGGCGGCCGGTTTCCATGTCGGCCTTGAGGGCGGTAATGGCTGCTGTCATTTGGGTGGTATGCTTCTTAGAAGAAGGCGCCTGCTCTGACGCTTCAACCACCGCTTGCGGCTTGGCGGATTTTTTGGCTGCCGGCTTGTCGGCGGCGGGACTAAGCGCGGGCGCCAGCACCAGAGCCGCCAGCAGCAATAAATGATAATTTCTTGGTTTTACAGACACTTGCCACATCTCCCAGCTAGATAAATTGATCCAGATCAATAGCAATTCTACGACAAAAGTGCTGATTGCGCACCTTGACCATAACCGGCCGAACACTCAGAATAGCGGCCTGCTCATGTTAAAAATCCTATGATGAATCCGAATTCCAGCAATGCCATCGGCGTTTTCGACTCCGGCGTAGGCGGCCTCACCGTAGTGCGAGCCCTGATGGAGCGCCTGCCGTTCGAGAATATCGTCTATTTCGGCGACACCGCGCGCGTACCCTACGGCGTGAAATCGGTCGAAACCATTGCCCATTACACCACCCAGATCGCAGAATTCCTGCTCGCCAAAGAGGTCAAGCTGCTGGTCGTTGCCTGCAACACCATGGCAGCGGTGGCCTCGCAGGTGGTAAAGGATCTTTCCCCGGTGCCGGTACTGGACGTGATCGACGCCGGCGCGCTCGGCGCCATCGCCGCCTCGACGAAAAAACGGGCGGGCGTGATCGGCACCCCCACCACCATCAACAGCAACGCCTATGCCCGCGCCATCCACCAGTACGAGCCAGAGGTGCGGATTTTCTCCCAGGCCTGCCCGCTGTTCGTGCCGCTGGTAGAGGAAGGCTGGCTGGATCACCCGGTCACGCGGCTGACCGCGCAGGAATACCTCAAGCCGGTGCTGGCGCAGGACATCGACACCCTGGTGCTGGGCTGCACCCATTACCCCCTGCTCAAGCCGCTACTGCAGGATGTAGTGGGGCCAGGTGTAAGGCTAGTGGATTCGGCCGAGGCGATGGCGGAGGAAACCGCTGCACTGCTCAACGAAATGAACCTGTCCAATCCGCAGCGCACACCACCGCGCTACGAATTTTACGTCACCGACGTACCGCTCCGGTTCCAGACCATCGGCGAGCGCTTCCTTGGGCGCACGTTGTCCAATGTGCACGTGGTGAAATGGTAGTTACGAGAACTCGTAGCCCTTCCCGAACAACCCCAGGCATACATCCACCACCGCGGCGTCGTACAGCCTGCCGCGGTTCACCCTGATCTCCGCCAGCGCCTTCTCGGTGCCGAGTCCCGGCCGATAGGGGCGATACGAGGCCATCGATTCGACCACGTCGGCCACGCACATGATGCGTGCGCCGAGCATGATCTCGTCGCCCTTCAGCCCGCGTGGGTAGCCGCTGCCGTCCAGATGCTCGTGGTGCTGGTACACCATCTGCGCCACCGGCCAGGGGAATTCGATATTTTTCAGGATGTCGTCGCCAACCTGGACATGGACCTTGATCACGGCGTATTCGATCTCCCCCAGCTTGCCGGGAAAGCTCAGGATCTCGGCGGGGATGTGAATTTTGCCGATGTCGTGGATGGTGGCGGCAAGGTAAATGCCGTGGACTTCCTCCTCCGGCAGGCGCATTTCCTCGGCGATGCGCTGGGCGAGGCCGGCGACGCGGCGCTGGTGGCCGGCGGTGTAGGGGTCGCGCATCTCGATGGTGCTGGCAATTGCCTGGACGGTCTCCTCCATGCTGTTTTCCAGCTGCTCCAGGCTGCGTTTGCGCTCGGCTTCGAGCCGCTCGCGCTCGGTGATGTCCTGGGCGGCGCCGTCCCACGCCACGCTGCCATCCTCCTGCACGCTCGGCATGGCGTTGAGCAGGATATGCCTGACCCCGCCCGTCCGGTCGAGCCAGCGAAAGGCCTGGTTCAGGCGCACCGCACCCGCCTCGCAGCGGGCCAGCGCCGCCTCGTAGGCTTGCCGGTCCTCGACGTGAAAACCGCCGCTGAACGCCGCCGCGTCGGCCAGCAGTTCGTCCGGCGGCAGCCCCAGCACGTCGCCGGAGCCTTTGCTGACATAGGTGAAGCGGGCCTTGCCGTCCGGGTAGCGCAGCATCTGGTAGAGCATTTCCGGCACGTTGTCCGCCATGCTGATAAAACGGTGCTCCGAGGCAATGCGCGCAAGCGTGGTGTCGAACAGGCCCGCCACGGCGAGATAGACATTGAGCAGCTCCCTGGACAAGGGCGCGTCGGTGCGGTGCCCCACCAGCATCACGGTTGCGGTGCGGCGGCCCTCGGTCAAGGGCAGGAAGGCCATCGAACAGGGCTGCGGCAGATCCAGCGTTTCGGTTGCCAAAAAACCATTTTCCAGCACCTGGTTAATGGTTTTCCCGGCAGCCTCGACCAGACGGGGGCAAAGGCTGGCGTCGGCCGGACTGCAGAAATGGACGATGATCCTGCCATCCGGGCGTCGTCCGGCGAAAGCGACGATGTCCGCGCCGAAAAAGCGGGTCACCACCTTGCCCAGCTCGGCCCAGATATCCCGGTCGCTGGTGAGACCCGCCAGATATTGTGCCGTCTTGATCACGGCATCGAAATGTGGGTTTTGCCCGGTAAACGCTTCGTTCATCAGGCCTCCCGCAACGGCTGAAGATACAGATTTTCGAAAAATTCCCGGTCGAAATCGGGATGGCTCGCCAGGTTGACGAGCCGGGCGCGGCTGCGCAACGCCTTCAGCCGCTCCGCCGCCAGCGACGACAGCATGACGTCGCAGCAGCCGGCGAGGGCGGTGTTGCCGGCAAGCTCGACCGTTTCCGGCGGCACCGGCGGCAGCAGCCCGATCGCCTGGGCGTTGCCTACATCCAGATAGCGGCCGAATGCCCCGCCCACGCAGACCCGGCGCAAGTCCTTCAGGCCCACCCCAGCATGGCCGCACAGCGCCCGGATGCCGACCCCGACGGCCGCCTTGGCGCGCTGCATCAGGTCCACATCGCCCTTGGTCAGGGTCAGCTCTGTTCCGCCCGCGCTGAAAGTGTACCCCGTTTCGCCGCCGGCGAACTTGCCGGTGCTGGTCAACCTGCCGGAACCGAGCAGGCACGCGACCAGATCCACCAGGCCCGACCCGCACACCCCCCGAGCATGGTCGTCGCCGATGATCTGGCAAGCCACGCCCCCTGCCGCATCCAGCCTCACCCGGAACACCGCACCGGCTTCCGCCGGCGCGCCGCAGCTGATGCCGCTGCTTTCGAAGGCCGGGCCGCCCGCGGAAGCGGTCACCCACAGCGCTTCGCCGCTCCACAGCGCGATTTCCGAATTGGTGCCGAAATCGATGAACAGCGCCGGCGCCGTCCCCTCGGCAAAGCGCGTGGACACCAGCCCCGCCAGCAGGTCGGAGCCGACGAACCCGGCCAGCGGGGCGACCACGTCGACCTCGGCCACCGGGTTGATCTCCCACTCCGCCACCCAGCCCGAAGTTTCCAGGGGCGTGCAATCCACCGGCCGCGTCCAGTAATCCGGCTGCAGCAGCAGCCCGAAATTGCGGCCGGAAAGCAGGGCCAGCATCGCCGTATTGCCGACCACCGTGACATTGACGATGCGGCGCGGATCGAAGCCCTCGCGCGTAGCAATGTCGAGCAGCGCCTCGCCGATCGCCGCCACCGCCAGCCGGCTCATTTCCCGCGCCGAGTCGGGCGATTCTGCCGCCGCCGCGAGGCGGGTGATGACGTCGGCGCCGAAATTCTGCTGCGGGTTGCGCCCCCAGCGATCCGCCAGCCAGCGGCCCCTGACCAGATCGAACAGCGACAGGCACACATGCGTGGTACCCAAATCCACCGCCACGCCGCACGGATGCCTGACCCCCGGCGGTAGCCACCTCCCCTCCTCCGCCTGTTCGCGAAGAATATGCAGCAAAGCCGTATCCTGCGACGATTTCCAGTTCGACGGCGGCGCGGGGTTGAGGATTTCGACTTGCATGTCGTGGCGCGGACTGACCTGGCAGGCCAGCCGCACGCCTTGGGAAAGCTGCGCCAGGGTAAGGTGCAGGCGCTCGTTCTGCGTCGGCTCCCCGGTTTCAGTTCCAGCCACGCGCACCCGGCACAGACCGCACGCGCCGATGCCGCGGCAGCCGGAGCGGACGCGGAAATCGGTCGCATCCAGAACGTCGCGGACCGACGTGCCGGGTTCGAAAGGAATGCGGTGGGTCTCGCCGTCGATGCCGAGGATCAGCTCCGGCATGAATCACCCTCCCCGGCATGCCGCCACCATGGCGGCGATGTTTTCCGGCTTTGCCTCGGACGGAATTTCACAGCCGGAGGAAAGCAGGAAACCGCCCCGGTCGGCGAATGCCGAGACCAGCCGGGAAGCGGCGGTGGCCACTTCGTCCGGCGACGCCTCGACGAAGAGCAGCGATTTCATGTTGCCGTCGAGACAGGTGCGGGGGAGCAGCTGCTGCGCCCGCAGCGGCTCGACATAGTAGTCGAAGTTGGCGATATCCGCCCCCGCCTCGGGGTAATAGGGCAAGGTGGTTTCGGTCGGCCCGGCGATGTTGAGCCAGTTGGCCAGCGCCCCGGCCTGCCGGAAGGCGGCGAAGACTCGCTGCAGCCTGGGCAGCAGCAGCTCGCGGAAAAACTGCGGCGGCACCACCGCCGGCGAGGCGGAGGGATCGAACACGATGGGCAGATGGGCGCCCGCCTCGATCTGGGCGATGCCGTAGCGGATGACGACCGCGGCAGAAAAATCGAGGATTTTTTCGAACCGCGCCGGATCGTCCGCCGCCAGGTAAAGTGCGGTTTCGATGCCGAGCAGCTGGGTCGCCAGGGTCATCGGCCCGGCCACGCAGCCGGCCACTAGCACCGTGTCGTCCAGCTCGCGGCGCAGGATTCCCGCCGCCCGCAGCAGCTCCGGCATGCGCCCGGCAACGGCGGGGTCGGGTACGGCCAGCGCCGACACGTCGCCGGCGGGCGCGAGCACATAGGAAGCCACGTCAGGATACTGGTTTTGGCGGTATTGCAGAACGGAGCCGACCGCCTCGGTCTCGACGCACAAATCCATGAAGGCGAACACGATGTCGTGTCCATAGTACTTCAGGGCCTCGATCTGGCAGCGCGCGAGCAAGCCGCCGTCGCGCAGGTAATCCCCCAGCGCCACGCCGGCCAGCGCGGCGGCGTGGCCGAACAGCTGCGGCACCGCTGGGGTGCGGTCGACCGGAGCAAAAGAAATCGCGGCCTTGATCCGTTCCAGGCTGTTCATATCTCCCCCCGCACCAGTCGATCCAGGTAGCGCGCCCCGTCGAACGCCGTTTCCGCCACGTAATCCACGTTCAGCGCCTCGGCCGAGGACTGCTTCAGCGCGGCGCCGCCCGCCACCACCCTGATGCCGCCCAGGCCGCGCTTGTCCAGCGCGGGCCTGACCTTGCGCACCTGCGGAATGACCGGCGTGATCAGGCCGCTCACCAGCACGGCATGGGCGTGCTCGCGCTCGGCCGCGTTCACCAGGGTTTCCACCGGGCAGTCCTTGCCCAGATCGACCACCCGGTAACCCTTGCCGATCAGCACCATCTTGGCGATGTTCTTGCCCAAGTCGTGGACATCGCCTTCCAGCGTGGCGATGACGAAGGTATCGCGGCCCTGTTCCGGCGGCACCCCCTCGGGGTAGAGCTCGTTCACCACGGCGGACACCGCGCGCCCGACCAGCATGATTTCGAGCAGGTTGAAGCTTTCCACGGTGCACTTGTCGTCGAGCCGCTGCATCGCCGCTTCCAGCCCTTCCGTCACGATCCGCTCCGGCGCCATGCCCATGTGACGCAAACGCCTTGCCTCAGCGAGCGCCGCGGTGTGATCCCCTTCCAGCAGGGTCTCTACCAGCCGTTTCATTTCCGCATCGGTCATGACAAGTGTATCAACGCTATCGCAACGCTTTCATTGTAGCGCCTGGAGCGGCGGTCAATGAAAAAATGAGAAAGACGGTGGGGCGCTATCCGACGTGCAGTGGTGAAATGGCAGGGTAGCGGGTTGAACATAGCCACATCATTCTGCCCCTTCCCATCATTCCCGCAAAGACCCGAAGGGCACAAGAGCGGAAATCCAGTAACATACCGGATTCCGGGTCGGGCGCTCTGAGCGCCCTTGCCCGAAATGACATAGCCGGGTTAATAAACGACGTTGGGGCTGCAGACTTCTCCCAGCATGAATCCGGTTCCTAATCCTGCATGGGACGCCACACCACTATCCGATTGCGTCCGTTCTGCTTGGCTTGGTAAAGGGCTTTGTCACAGCGAGCAATAACTTCCTCCACCAAAGCGGAGTCATCCAATAACGATATGCCGAAGGATGCCGTGACCCGCGCCTCAGCGCCGCTGTCTAGCGTGATTGGCATCGCTTCCAGGCCGTTTTTCACTCTTTCCAGGGTTTTTTTCGCCTGTTTTAAACTGGTAGCCGGCAGGCAGATCAGGAACTCCTCCCCGCCGTACCGGTAAATCAGGTCGTAATTGCGCAACTGGCTGACGACAAAAGAAACTGCGGCCTGCAGCACATGATCGCCGGCCTGGTGGCCGTAGGTATCGTTGATTTCCTTGAAATGGTCAAAATCCATCATGCCGATAACGCAGTGACTGTCGGGAGTGCGCCGTACCCGCTGCTGTTCCTGTTGCAGCCTGGAAATCATGCCTTTCCGGCTGCTCACGCCGGTAAGCGGATCAATGGCGCAGAGAATATCTCTTGCTTCCTGATGCAACCGCCACACCTGCCATTCAAGCAGCTGTGATTGCTCCATGAAAGCATCGAAAACGCTTTGTTCAATTGGCGAGGCGACTTGAGGCTGCCCCAATAGAATCGATGCGTAAGTGCGCACCGCCTGAAGGTGTTTGGCTATACCTGAATAAGCCGGAAGCCCATTTAGAAAACGGGTCGCGCTGTCGCCGGTATACCATTTTTCAAAATTCTGCCAGCCACAATGAATATCTTCCGGAAAAGCGGCCAAGCTGCGCGGGCCACAGACGATCCGTGACAGCAATGCCTTCGCCCACCCGTTATAGTGGTGCTTAGCCTGCTCGACCTGAGCTATAATGTCGCTTATTTCGGCAGATGTCAGACGGGAAAGCGGCACAGCAACTACCTGTCTTGAATGGTTAAATTTGGTTGCCGGAAAACAGTTCATTTATGGGCGCCATATGCCCTGAGCTTTTTCTTCATCGCGCCATTAAGCAGCGTTTCCCAACCGTGCAGACCGCACTTTCACGAATCACAATCCATGCTGTTAACGCGGTCACATTGATCCGTCCATTCACGTCATTCCCCCAAAAGTGTCTGGAATGACATGGCCGGGTTAATACCAACCCGCAGTCGAAAATTGCCGTTTCAAGGAGACAAGTCCGGCATGCAGGTTTATTTACTTAACGTCTCGACACGACTGGAACCAATGCCGTGCTCGGCGGCCACGGTCACATAATCAAATTATGATACTTGTGGTTACTAAATAATAGCAACCATTAGTTACTTATTTGTGCGCGTGTTTCCAGAAAATGGAAACCATGAACGAAAAACAAGCATTCAGCGAACGGCTGCTACAAGCAATGCGTCAGGCTAAAATTCAGGTAAGAAGCCCGACCCGGTTAACCTTGGAATTCAATCTGCGTTACACCGGCAAACCCGTTACGACACAAGCCGTAAGAAAATGGCTATTGGGCGGGGCAATTCCGTCCCAGGACAAGATTTTCACCTTGGCCAAATGGCTGAGCGTTTCCACAGAATGGTTGCGTTTTGGGGAAACCACCTACACAAACAAGGGGGTGGAGAATAGAATTTACGCTGATCAGGATAGACAAACCTATCTCGTATGTGATACGGAATTGTGCTCGAACATCAATAAGTTAAATGACGAGCACAAAAAAATTATTCGAGAAATGGCGCTAACCTTATTACGGCTGGAGAAAAAAGAGAAATGACACCCCGCGCCGTGTATGGGGTAGCCACAAAGCCAGCCGATTTTCAATGATGGGCATGATCCTCGTCCTCGCCGTCGATATCCAGCGGCCATAGCTGGTGTGCGTCCAGCAATAGCCGGTAGCGGGTTTCGGCCGCCTCCAGGCGCGCCAGGGCGGCAGAGAGATTGGCTTCCAGCGCCTGCCTGCGCGCCGTCAGCACTTCCGGCAGGCCCATCTCGCCTAGCGCATAGGCGCGCGCCATCAGTTCGGCATTGCCGCGCATCTTATCGGCTGCGCTCTGGGCGCTTTGCCAGCCGCCGTAGGCAGCCTGGGCTGCTGCAAAGCTGTTGACCGCCTCGGCAGTGACCTTGCGCAATATGGCCGCCTCGCGCTGTGCCGCCATCTCCGCCAGCGCCCTGCTTTCATCCGCCCGGGCCGAGCGCGCCCCGCCGGGGAAGGGCATGGACACATGCAGGCCGACGATGCGCTCGGCGTTGTCGCGCTCGCCGCCGAAACGCAGGCCAACGGTGGGATCGGGAAGCTTGTCGGCAGAAGACCGCTCCGAGTGCAGCCGCCCCAGTGCCGCCTCGTTGCGCGCCACGCTGAGCTCGTGGTTGTGCCTGAGGATTTCTTCCTTCCAGTATTCCAGCCCCTGCTGCAAAGGCACAGGAGCCGATGCGGGCACCGATGTCGGCAGGGGAATGACCGGAAAGCGCTGCCCGAGTTCATTGGCGGCTACCTGCTGACGCAGCCTGGCCTGGTACAGCGCGCTTTCCGCCTGGGCCACGGCGGCTTCGGCAAGGTCGCTTTCCAGCCGCGGCGCATCACCCGCACGCACCCGCTTGGCGACGATTCCCGCCTGATTCTTCAGCAGTTCCACTTGATCCGCCCATTGCTGCGACTGAGCCCGCTCCCTGTTCCAGGAAAACCAGGCCTTCAGCAGGACGCGCCCCGTTTCATGCAGCGCATCGCCATACAGGGTTTGCGAACGCGCCACCTCGACATCGCCCATCTTGCCGTCGAGCGCGGCCTTGCCGGGCAGGCGGATCGCCCGCTCCAGCCCGACGTCCCACTCCCGGTAACGCTCGGAGGGATTGATGCTGCGCCGCTGCCCCATCAGACGCATGGTGACCTCATGCTCTCCCGCCTGCAGGCGCTGGCGCACCGCCTCGCCAACCTTGATGCCGGCCTGGGCGGCCAGCACATCCGGGCTGTTCCTGAGCGCTGCCTCGACGGCTGCGGACGGCGGCAGATCAGGGTAGGAGGCCACGGTTTCGACCGCAGCAGCGGGCTGCACCAATGGAGCCGTAAGCAGCGCCATTACCACAAATCTTTTCACCGCAAAGGACGCAAAGGGTCGCAAGGTAAATCCAAGTTTTTCCTTTGCGTTCCCTTGCGTCCGTTGCGGTAACAGATTTTTCATGCGAACCTCCCGAATTCATTGATCGGCGCAATCCAGTAGGCAATATCCCGGCTCGGCAGGGATTCCCGGAAATGGGCGATCAGGGTCTGTGCATCCTCGTGATCCATCACCACTTCCATCTTCACCCGCTGCGCCCGGCCGCGCACCCGCTCGTTGACGCTGTGGTAGACGGCAACCTGCCCGTGCCCCTCAACCTCGTAAGTGGTAAAACCGCTTGCCAGTTCGGGGTGTTCGAGCAAGTGGTCGATCATATTTTCTTCCAGCCCCTTGGGAAAAACGATGGTCAGACAGCAATCCGGTTGTTTCATTTTAACCCCTCTCCGACCACGCCGA
>JAUYSN010000330.1 GCA_030696235.1 Sulfuricella sp.
AGCGGAGCCATCCTCGGAGTGGAGCCGGGCCAGTTCGGCAAAATTGGCGCCGTTGTCGAGGCGCTCCTTGAGCTGGATCATGCGGTTCTTGGCGTCAAGTTCCGAGGCGATTTCGCTGGTCTTGATCAGGATGTGGCGCGCATGGGTTTTTTGCACGATCAGTGCGCCCCCCTTGCTGCGCTTGTCGAGCAGCTTGAGGATGTGGAAGCCGTTCGGGCTGCGCAGCACGGCGCTGGATTCGCCCGATTTCAGGCCGCTGACCGTTTCCAGGAACAGGGCCGGCAGACGGCTGGCGGCCCGCCAGCCAAGCACGCCGCCCTGCAGGGCATCCGGCGCATCCGAATAGCTTGCCGCCACTTGGGCAAAGTCCACTTTTTTCAGCTCCGCCAAGGCCTTCTCGGCATGTACGCGCTTGCCCTGAATCTGTTCCGGGCTGGCTTGTTCAGGCACGCGGACCAGAATGTGCGCCAGGTTGAATTCGTCTTCCCCGCCGGTTTGAGCGGCGCGGGTGCTGAGGAAGTTCTCCACTTCGCCGTCGCTGACGGTGATGCGGTTTTCCACTTCGCGCTCGCGCAGGCGACCGAGAATGATTTCATCGCGGATTTCCTCGCGAAATTTGGCGAAGCTGACGCCGTCCTTTTCCAGTGCGCCGCGGAAGGCTTCCACGGTCATGTTGTTTTCCTGGGCAATGCGTTGCAGCGTTTTGTCGAGTTGCAGATCGTCGATGCGAATGCCGGTTTCCTTGGCAAATTGCAACTGCACCCGGTCGGTGATGATGCGTTCCAGCATCTGTTTTTCCAGCACTTCCTGCGGCGGCAGAGGCGTGCCCCGTTTTTGCAGCTGCTGCATGACGATCCGCATCCGGTCGTTGAGCTCGAACTGGGTGATGACCTCATTGTTGACCACGGCGACGATGCGGCCGACCAGTTGAACCGGGGCCGGGGGTTGCGCAGGGTCGTTCCCGGCGGCGTGAGCGGAAGCCAGGAAAAAAGCGAGCAGGATTGCCAGGATACGGTTAGCGGGGTTCTGATAGGTTGTTTTCATTGGCGATTTGGGTGGTTTGTGTATAGCCATAGATGTTGCGTTTGAGCACGTCCAGGGGATTTGAGCCGATAGTGCCGATTCCGTTCAGCTCCAGCTGGAAGAAGATTGATTTGCTAGTTTCTGAAGTGGTGGTGGCGAAACTGTGTAAGACCGCCCGGAACGCCCAGCAACCGGCATTGTATTCCAGACCGGCCAGGGTTTCCAGATGCTTGCCGTCGAGTAGCGAATGGTTCCATCGGGCCAGCCCGTTCCAGCGTCCATGCAGGGGCCACTGCGCGGAGGTGTCGATCTGCTTGATGCCGATCGGGGCGATCGGAGTGGCCGGGGTGTAGCGGTAGCTGACATTGAGAATCTTGCCCGGTGCGGGCAGGTAGCGGCCGGTGAGCGAAAAGTTGCCGGTTTGTTTCAATTCGGGATCGTACTGCCACAAACTGTCTAGCGTCAGTGCATTCGTGATCCGGCCGCCCACCGAGGCCAGCAGGTCGGAATATTTTCTGGCGGGAGGGGTTCCCCCTGGCAGCGTGACTTGGGGCAGGCTCAGGTAGTAGCGTTGAGCGAGCGTGCCGCGCAGGCGCTCGATGCCGCTTTCTTCGAAGAAGCGGGAAGTTACGCCCAGTGTGACGTCGTTGGCATCACTGATTCTGTCGACCCCGGCGAAGCGGTTTTCCGAGAATATTTGAGGAATGCCGAATCCGATGTCGCCGGAATCGAATACCGGAATTTGACTCTGGTCGCGGTAAGGCTTGCGAACATAATACAGTCGGGGTTCCAGCGTCTGCTGATAATTCGCGCCGAACAGATTGATATCGCGTTCGAAGTACAGGCCGCTGTCGACGCTGAAAATCGGCAGGGTGCGATGGATGTCCGGCTGCGTGGTGGTGTCGTTGTCGAAGCTGTAGCTGGTGCTGTGCAGACCGATTTTCGGGATGATGTAGCCGTAAATCGGGGTCAGCGGCAGGCTGACGCTGGGGTACAGGCTGAAGCGCCTGGCGTTTGGCAGGCTGGAGTGTGAGAAATTCACCAGCTCGCTGTTCAGTGCCAGGACCGCTCCCGGACCCAGGTTGTTTCCGCTCCAGTTGGCTATGCGGGTTCCGTTCAGCATCATCTGGGTGCGGCGGTAAGGGGTGACGATCGGCGCCAGCGGATCCTGCAGGGTCTGGAAGCTTTGCGAGCGCGCCGAGAAATTCCAATTCATGCTCTCATAGGCGCCGACATGGGAAAGCAGGCCGTCACGCAACAGGTTGATTTGCGAGGTGACGCCGATGTTGGTGCTCAGATCCCTGAAATAATTGTCGTCGGAAGCTCTCTCCAGAGTCAGCGCCCCTGTCCAGCCTCTGCCCAGATTGTGTTGATGCTTCAGCGACATGAAGCTGCGATCCAGGTTGGCCAGTTGGTCGTTGGGCAGGATTTCCAGGTTTGCAATCCCGGCGTATTTCGGATCCAGGTAGCGCAACTCGTTCTTCAACTGCAAACCGCGCCGGGTCATGAATCGGGGCGTGATGGTGGCGTCCATATCGGGTGCGATATTCCAGTAATAGGGCAGTGAAAATTCTGCGCCGCTATTGACGGTGCTACCGAAACTCGGGCTGAGAATACCGGATTTGCGCTCGCTGTTGAGCGAGAAACTCATCCACGGCGTGTAGAGAATGGGCACGCTCATGAAGTCGATGTAGGCGTGGCTTGCCGTTCCCACCTGAGTGGTGCGGTTGATCTCCAGGTCTTTGGCATGGAGGTACCAGTCGTCGGATCCGGCCTGGCAAGTCGTGTAACGGGCGTCTTCCAGCCGATATTGGTTTTCTCCCTCGAACAGCAGCATTTTTGCGTCGCCCCGCCCCTCCGGCTTCTGCTGAGTCATCTGGAAAACCGGCTGTTGCAGGTAGCCTTCCTTTTTTTCCAGCTTGAGTTTGAGTTCGGGCCCTTCGGTAATGTCGCCCTTCTGTTCGATGCGCACATTGCCCTGGGCGAAAACTTCATCTTCGGGTTTGTTGTAGCGCAGCAGATCGGCGCTGATGATTTGACCCCATTGGCGCAGTTCCGCTTCGCCTATGGCTTCTGTCTCGATATCATGATGGCCCTGGATGCGCATCCCGCCGATGAAAACCGGCGTGGAAGGCGTACCTGACGGTGGGTTCAAGGTCAGGCTCGGGCTTCGCTTGAGCGATAGGGGGGTGCCTTCCGTTTCCTGGACACGTGCCGCCGGTGCTGCGGCCGCTTCGGCCTCTGCCGGTTGCGCAACAGCAACCGGTTTCGGCGTGGCCAGGGCCTTTCCCCCATTCTCCAGGATGCCCTGCCTTGATCGTGCAGGCGTCGTTATGGGCGGGGTCAGTGTTTCAACGGCAGGCGTCACTGATCTTGTTGCCTCGGGAGCGGCGGGGGGCTGTGCGGAGACAGGTTCGCGTCCTGGTGCCGGTTCGGCCTTGGGAGCGGGCTGCAGCAGGACGGGGTCGATCTGGAATGGCGGCAGGCCCAGTGCGGCCTGCGATGCGGCGGGGAACAGCCAGAACAGGGCGAATGCAAGCGGTGTCGGGCGGAAGTCATGGAAGAGTCCGGCCCTATGCGGCAACGACTGTTCGCGGAAAGGTTTTTTCATGTTCTGCAATATGGCAACGGCCTCGGTCCAGCGCCAAGTCAACGCGGATCGAGGCCATGTTGTGTTCTCGTTATTATTTAGCCCGGTATCGGTGATAAAATCGCACAAATTCGGCTTTTACGCAATGCGAGATTAAATGGACCGCCTTGAATTACTTGAAAACTGGCTGAAGCCGCAATTTCCCGGCATCCCTTATGCGCTAGCCCCGGCGTCCGCCGATGCCAGCTTCCGCCGCTACTTTCGGGTGAGCTTGCCGGATCGCTCGCTGATCGTGATGGATGCGCCGCCGGAGCACGAGGATTGCCGGCCTTTCATCCATGTGGCGGAGCTATTCCGGGATGCGGGTGTCCGCGTGCCGCACATTCTGGCGCAGGACTTGCAGCAGGGCTTTCTGCTGCTCACCGACCTGGGCGGCACCACTTATCTGGATGCGCTGAATCAGGACGAGGCCGCGGCGGATGCGCTATATGCCGCCGCCGCCGGAGCGCTGATCAACATTCAGCTTGCCAGTCGCCCGGCAGTGCTGCCGGATTACGACGAGGCGCTGTTGCTGCGCGAAATGCGGCTGTTTCCGGATTGGTACGTGAGCAAGCACTTGCGAACAGAGCTCTCCGGCACTCAGGCGGAAGCGCTGGACAGCGTTTTCACCCTGATCCTGCACAATAACCTGGCGCAACCCAAGGTCTTCGTGCACCGCGACTACCATTCCCGCAACCTGATGGCGACCGGCGGCGAACCAGGTATCCTGGATTTTCAGGATGCGGTGTACGGACCGGTCACTTACGACCTGGTTTCCCTGTTCAAGGATGCCTATATCCACTGGGAGGAGGAACGGGTGCTGGACTGGACGATACGCTACTGGGAAAGGGCGAAGAAAGCCGGTTTGCCGGTGTCGCGCGATTTTGCCGAGTTTTACCGCGATTTTGAATGGATGGGTGCGCAGCGCCACATCAAAGTGCTGGGCATCTTCGCCCGGCTTTGTCATCGCGACGGCAAGGAGAACTATCTGAAAGACATGCCGTTGGTGATGGCTTACTTGCGCAAGACGTGCGAGCGCTACCGCGAGCTGCATCCGCTGCTGAAGCTGCTGGATGAGCTGGAGAACAGGCAGGCGGTGGTGGGGTATACGTTTTGTGTTTATTTACCGCAAAGGACGCAATGGAACGCGAAGGAAAGCTTTACCTTGTTTTCCCTTGCGAACCTTTGCGTCCTTTGCGGTGAGTTCATCATGAAGGCCATGATCCTCGCCGCCGGGCGCGGCGAGCGTATGCGCCCGCTCACCGATACCACGCCTAAGCCGCTGCTAGAGGCGGGCGGCAAGCCGCTGATCGTATGGCACATCGAAAAACTGGCGCGGGCCGGTTTCACCGAGCTGATCATCAACCACGCCCACCTCGGCGAAAAGATCGAAGCTGTCCTGGGTGACGGCAGCCGTTTCGGGGTGAGCATTCGCTATTCTGCCGAGATCGAAGCGCTGGAGACCGCCGGTGGTATCGCCAACGCCATGCCGCTGCTGGGGCCGGAACCCTTCCTGGTGGTCAACGGCGATATTTTCTGCGACTATGACTTTACTGCCCTGCCGCGTGAACTGGGTGAGTTTTCCGCCTGGCTGGTGCTGGTGGACAATCCCGATCACCATCCCGATGGGGATTTTGCATTAAGGCAGGGCAAGGTGCTGGATGATGGCGAGCACAAACTGACTTTCAGCGGGATAGGGATCTACCGCCCGGAATTGTTTTCGGCTATTGCCCGTGGGGCGAAAGCCAGTCTCGCCCCGCTGCTGCGCGAACAGATGGCCGCAGGACGGGTCGGCGGCGAGCATCACCGCGGCTTGTGGCTCGACGTCGGCACGCCTGAACGTCTGCGGCAGTTGGATATGGAATTGCGGAAAAAGCTTAACCACGAATGCCAAAAGTAGGCGCCTCTAGGCGACACGAATGTTCACGAATGAAAACCTAATGCTTACTCAGCCACAGGTGCGCATGGATAAACCTTCCCATATAAATTCGTGCAATTATTGCTTTTATTCGTGTTAATTCGTGAACATTCGTGGCATTCGTGGTCAAAGTTTTTAAATGATTGAACTCAAAACCTATCAGCAGCGTCGCCGCCGGCTGGCCGAACAGATGCAGGCGGGCGTGGCGGTGATTCCCACTGCGCCTGAACGCCCGCGCAACCGCGACAGCGTTTACCCTTACCGGTTCGACAGCTATTTTCACTACCTGACCGGCTTTGGCGAACCCGAAGCGGTGCTGGTTCTGGTCGCCGGGGAGGCACCCAAAAGCATCCTGTTCTGTCGTGAGAAAAACCCCGAGCGCGAAGTCTGGGACGGCTTCCGCTATGGCCCAGAGGCGGCATGCGAGACTTTCGGCTTCGACGAGGCTCATCCCATCGCCATGCTGGACGAGATGATGACCAAGCTGCTTGCCGACCAGCCCAGCCTGCATTTCCATCTCGGCGCCGACAGCGCCTGGGATGCGCGCGCGGTGGGCTGGCTCAACGCGGTGCGGGCCGAGGTGCGCAACGGCATTGCCGCCCCGTCCGCAATCCGGGACGTGCGGGTGCTGCTGGATGAAATGCGGCTGATCAAAAGCACCGGGGAAATCGCCACCATGCGCCGCGCCGCAGAGATTTCCGCCGCCGCGCATCGCCGTCCCATGCAGCATGTCCGACCGGGGCGGCACGAATATGAAATCGAGGCGGAATTTCTGCATGAATTCCGCCGCCACGGCGCGCAGGCGCCGGCGTATTCAACCATCGTG
>JAUYSN010000221.1 GCA_030696235.1 Sulfuricella sp.
CGATGGCGGTATTCATCAGCACGCCATCGCAGCCCAGTTCCATGGCGATGGCGGCATCGGACGCGGTGCCCACGCCGGCATCGACGATCACCGGCACCTTGGCGTTGTCGATGATGATCTGCAGGTTCCACGGGTTGAGGATGCCCATGCCGGAGCCGATCAGCGAGGCCAGCGGCATCACCGCGACGCAGCCGATTTCTTCCAGTTGCTTGGCGATGATCGGGTCGTCGGAGGTGTAGACCATCACCTTGAAGCCGTCCTTGACCAGGATTTCCGCCGCCCTGAGGGTTTCCATCATGTTCGGGTAGAGCGTCTTCGGGTCGCCCAGCACTTCGAGCTTGACCAGGTCGTGGCCGTCCAGCAATTCGCGCGCCAGGCGCAGAGTGCGGATGGCGTCGTCGGCGCTGTAGCAGCCGGCGGTGTTGGGCAGGTAGGTGTATTTGGAGGGCGGCAGCGCGTCGAGCAGGCTCGGCTCGCCGGCGGTCTGGCCGATGTTGGTGCGGCGGATCGCCACCGTCACGATCTGCGCGCCGCTTTCCTCGACAGCGCGGCGGGTTTCGTCGAAATCCTTGTACTTGCCGGTGCCGATCAGCAGCCGGGAGGAGTAGGATTTGCCTGCGATAATGAGTTCGTCCATGTCTTTAACCAGTGAGGGGTGAAGAGTGAGGGGTGAGGAGTGACGGGTTTTTCGCCTCACTCCTCACGCCTTACGCCTCACGAATATTAGCCGCCGCCTACGGCGACGACGATTTCCAGTTTGTCCCCATCGGCCAGCACGGTCTCGCCGAACTGGCTGCGCGGCACGATTTCGCCGTTCCTTTCCACCGCCAGACGTTTTCCGGTGAGGTTCAGGGTTTCCAGCAATTGGGAGAGGTTCGGATTCTGCTCAAAGGAATGAGGTGCGCCGTTGACCGTTAGCTGCATCGCCTTATTGCCGCGAAATAAAATGGGAGTGAATTCTACCATGCAGGCGCAGCCCAATGGTAGAACGGAAGCTTCCGGAAAAATCCACAAGCAGTTGAGTAATGCGTGGAACCATCGTAAAATCTGCCCTCCTGCGGGTGTAGTTCAATGGCAGAACGGCAGCTTCCCAAGCTGCATACGAGGGTTCGATTCCCTTCACCCGCTCCAGTCTTCATTCCCACCTCGGGATTATGCCAATGAACAAGACCCTGAAATATGGACTGATTTCCGTCGGCGCCATTCTCGTCGCATTCCTTGCTCTTGTCGCACTGGTCGCCGCCACCTTCAACCCTAACGATTACAAACCGCTGATCGTCAAGCTGGTGCAGGAAAAGAAGCAGCGCACTCTGAAGCTCGAAGGCGACATCAAGCTGACTTTTTTCCCCCGCATCGGCGCCGATCTCGGCAAGCTTGCCTTGAGCGAGCACGGCAGCGACAAGGAGTTCGCCGCCGTCGACAGCGCCCGCGTTTCCCTCGCGTTGTTGCCGCTGCTGCAGAAGCAACTGGTGGTGGATCGCATCCGGATAGACGGCATCCGGGGCAGGCTGGTGCGCTATCCCGACGGCAGTACCAATATCGATGACCTTTTGAAGAAGGAGGAGAAGTCGGAGCAGTTCAAGTTCGACATCGAAGGCGTCAGCGTCACCCGCGCCGCGCTTGCTTTCGACGACCAGATGGGCAAGCGGAAACTGGATATTTCCGGCATGGAATTTGAATCCGGGCGTCTGGCCAACAACCAGCCCGGCAAGGTCGACCTCAAATTCACCTTGCAGGGCGAAAACCCGAAGATCAACGCCCAGGTGGCGCTGGCTAGCGGCCTGCTGTTCGATACCGAGGCCAAGGCAGTCACACTCGACAAGTTGGCGTTTTCCCTGGCTGGAAAGTACGGCGCCGATGGCATGGACATCCGGCTGACCTCGCCGAAATTCGAACTGGAGCCTGAGCGTTTCGCCGGGCAGATCGATCTGACGGCGAAGCTGATGCAGCCCAAGGGCAACCTGGATCTGGCGCTGAGCGTCCCCGCGCTGACCGGCAAAGGCAGCGCCGTTCGAGCCGAGAGCTTCACTCTGGAAGTCAGCGGCAAGCAAGGCGACAACACCATCAAGAGCCGGATCGCCAGCCCGTTCAGCGCCAACCTGGATACGCGCCAGTTCAGCCTGGACAAACTCGTCGTCAGCCTCAATCTCAGCGGCCCGGCCATGCCCAAATCCCTGGTGGTGAACATGGGCGGCGCCGCCCGACTCGATATGGCCAAGCAGGATGCGCATCTGGACCTGTCCGGCAAGATCGACGACAGCCCGCTCAAGGCCAGGCTCGGCATCAGCCATTTCGATGCGCCGGCCTATGATTTCGACATCGCCATCGACCAGCTGGATGTCGACCGCTACCTAACGCCCGCCAAACTCGAAGCGAAGCAGCCCGAAAAGCCGCTGGATTTCGGCTTCCTGAAAAATCTCAACGCCAGCGGCCAGCTCAGCATAGGCGCGCTCAAGGTCGCCAACATCAAGTCCTCCAACATCAAGCTCAACGTCAAGGCGG
>JAUYSN010000334.1 GCA_030696235.1 Sulfuricella sp.
AAGAAAGTACTCGCCTCACGATAATAGTGGTCAGAAAACGCATTCAGTTGGCCCATTATGATCTGGTCTGTCACCATCCAAGCGGTAACCGCCGCAAAACCCGCGCCCAGTATCATTAGTTGCTGCTTGCGCTGGGTCGCCATGAACCCCAGCAGCATCACGGCAAAGAAGCCGAAGAAGAACTTCGACAGCGGCACCTCCACCGGGGCACCGGTATCGATCGGGTACATGCCCACATAGTGGTTGATGGTGTTCATTTCGTGCACGCAATCCAGGCCGGCCTCAACCTTTCCGCCGATCACGTCCTCCCCGCGTTCACCCAGCTCCTGCACTGTCTCCTGCGCCATCTGGCCGGTGGTGACCGGCCTGCAACCGTTGAACACGCCATTGAAATGAAAGTGGATGCGGATACCGTCCGGGAAGGCTTCCTTGGGATAGTTCGGCGCAGTCAGGGATACCCACCAGATCGGGGTAAAATAGGACACAACTATAAGTATCAAAGCGGCCAGCGTTAGCCCTCTGACGAGTAAATTCGGATTTTTTACGACATTCATCGTGTTAACTCACCATGTATAATTTGGGCGCATGCCCAATCAGGCGTAAAGCCACCCCCACAGACATCGCCTGACATGTCCTGGCAAGGATATTCTTAATATAGTGAAAAACTTATATTCTTATACCATAGAAAGCAGGTCTCCCTGCTTTCTATAGTTTTTCTTGAACTACCAGACGTTGCTGCTGCTTACTTCTTCTTGCCGCCGGCCTTAGGCTTGCACATCGAGCCCGGCATCTTCAGGCTGGACTGGTAGGCGGAAATCGCCACCAGTTGGTCGTTGGTGTAGGGCTTGATCACCTTCACCATATCCGGGTTGGCGTTGCGGCGATGACCGTCGCGAATTTCGTTCATCTGGCGCAGCAGGTACTTGTAATGCTGGCCGGCGATGACCGGATAGAACTTCTCCTTGTTGCCTTCGCCGTTGACACCGTGGCACTCCTTGCACTGCTTCTCGTAGAGTTCCTTACCCTTGGCGATCTGCATGGCGGCATCGGCCCCTTCATACTTGCCGTGATCGACGGGAATGCACAGCTTTTCAATGTAGGCTGCCGCATCGGCCAGTTCCTGCGGGTCGGTCAGGGTGACGGCAAACGGATACATGGTCGGATTGTCGCGCAGGCCCGCACGAATATCGGCCATCTGCTTGATCAACACGGTGGTGTGCTGGCCGGCAAGCTGCGGGAAGGTGCCATCGGGACGACCGGCTCCGCTAGGCAGGTGACAAGCGCCGCACACTTCATAGGCTTCCTCGCCGCGCTTGGCATCACCCTTGAGCTTCAATGCCTCGCTTTTCTCGCCTTCCTGCACGTTCCAGACGTAGCCCTTTTCCTCGATACCTGCTTTTTTCGGCGCAGGAGCACTAGCAAGCACCACTGTCGGGACCAGCGCCAAAACCAGCGCCATTACTAGAGTTTTTTTCATTTCATTCCTTTCAATTTCTACAAAACGATACAGCCTGAGAGCAATCATTTAATTTAAATACAAATGTAATTGAACCTCTTGACCGTGCGCATTGATTTATATCAATCCAGACACACTCAGCTCCGAAAAAAAACCCTGAATCAGGGTTTCATCTTGGAAACGAACAAAGCAATATCCTTGATCTCTTCATCGCTCACGATAACCATGACGCCTTTCATGGCTGCGCTGTTGCCGTTGGTACGGACGCCATTCTTGATGTCAAGCATCTGTTTTTCAATATATTTGACATTCTGGCCGGCGATCTTCGGGTAATCGGGCATCAACGTTTTCTTGCCATCCTTGCCATGACAGGCATGACAGGTTTTTTCCGCGTACAGCTTGGCACCATCGGCCGCCAGCGCCGAACCGCAGGCCACAGACGCAGCCAGGGCGGCAACAACCGGTAACAGTTTCATATTCAGACTCCTAAAAATAAATTATTAAGGGGTTTTACACCGTCGAAAATTCTATCCGAATTATTGATCTAGATCAATAATTATTAAGGATAGCCATGTCTGCTTATCAAAAAATTTTTTGCCTGGCGTCAAAAAAAGCGGAGGACAACTTAATGCCCCCCGCTTCGGTGTTACAGCCTGATCAGACGGCTATTACTTACCCACCTTATGAGCACCTTTTTGCTCCAGGTAGGTCTTGGCACGCAGACCGATGTCGGCGGTCTTCACCTGATACTGCCAGACCTGCTCGGCCCACAGGGTAGCGTTCTGCCAATCGCCTTTCTTGGCTGCTTCTTCGTGCTTGGCCTTGGCAGCCGGCATCTTGCCCAACTGGTCGGTCGCATCTTCCACCAACGCCACTACATCCGGGAAGTCCTTGTAGTTAACGCTGGTGATGTAACCCACCACGCTGTCGATTACCGCCTGGGTGTCGGCGATTTTCTTCACCTGCTTGTCGTAGTCAGCCTTGGTGTAGTCAGCCTTGGCTGCGGCCACCTTGACTTCCTTGTAGCCCTTCGGCTTGACCAGCAAGTAGCCCTGCATTTCCAGGTGCAACGCGGAGCAGAACTCGGTGCAGTAGTACGGATACACACCTTCCTTGTCCGCCTTGAACTTCACCTGGACGGTCTTGCCCGGCTCGATGGAGGCGTGCACGTTATAGGTGCTCACCGCGAAGCCGTGGGTCTCATCCTGGGCACGCTCGAGGTTGGTCAGGTTGATGGTCACTTCGTCACCCACTTCCACTTCGATGGTTTCCGGCGTGATGTGCGAGCGGATCAGGGTACCGAACACTTCGACCTTGTTACCCTTCTTCACGGTCTTCTCTTCGCCGGCACGCACCGCGCCAGGATGCGGCTTGTCGGTACGGCTGTCGGTACCCACTTTGTAGCGCACGCCCGGCTTCAGGGTCTTGGCATCGATCGCCACGACGTAGTGCGGCTCACCCAGGGGCAACGGCATGTCATACAACAACTGCATCTTGTCGTTGGCGATGTCGATCAGCTGGTGGTTCTGCGGATGCAGCGGGCCGACCGGGTTGAAACGGTCGATCGCCAGCTTGTTCAAGGCCACCAGGTAACGCCCCTTCGGATCCATTGAGTCACCTTCCATGGTGTTCAAGTGACCGATGTTGTAGTGAATGGAAATCTTGTCCAGCACCTTGCCTTCACAGTAGTCCCACTTGGCAACCTGGGAATCCACATACAGCGAGGTGTAGGCCACGCACTTCTTGGCATCGTACTGGGTGTGCAACGGACCCAGGCCCAACTGAACCTGCTTGTGCAGCGCATCCTGCATGGCGATCACGGGAATGCCGTAGGGGTCTTTACCCTCGAACTTGCCCGCCT
>JAUYSN010000284.1 GCA_030696235.1 Sulfuricella sp.
AGATGACGATGTTCAGTTTAGATATCATGAGGTTGTATTGCCCTATAAAAAATGGCAGCCCTGTAGGCTGCCATTTCGCAAATCACCGACCCGCCCGCACTATCATTACTTTTGCTTGCGCAGTCGTTGAATTGCATGCAGCTGCGCGACGGCCTCAGCCAGCTCGGCCTGTGCCTGAGCATAGTCGATCGCCGCGGTTCGATCGCGCATGGCCTCTTCGGCTCGTTGCTTGGCTTCCTGGGCCTTGACCTCATCCAGATCTCTGCCGCGTACCGCGGTGTCGGCAAGGATGGTCACCACCTGGGGTTGAACCTCGAGCAAACCGCCGGAAACGTAGATCAATTCCTCTTCGTCGCGATCCGGCAGCTTGAGGCGAACAGAGCCCGCCTTGATCCTGGTTATCAGCGGCGCGTGGCGCGGGTAAATACCCACTTCGCCCATTGCGGCCGGGACAACGAGGAATTCTACCACTCCTGAGAAAAGCGAGCGCTCCGCACTGACCACGTCCACATGCATTGTCATTGCCATGGTTGATTCGCCTTAAATGGTTTTTGCTTTTTCCACGACTTCGTCGATGGTGCCAACCATGTAGAAGGCCTGCTCCGGCAAGTGATCGTAATCGCCGTTGACGATGCCCTTGAAGCCCGCAAGCGTATCCTTGAGTGACACAAACTTGCCGGGGGAGCCGGTAAACACCTCGGCAACGAAGAACGGCTGGGACAGGAAGCGCTGGATCTTGCGCGCACGGGATACCGCCAATTTGTCTTCCGGAGCAAGTTCATCCATGCCCAGAATCGCAATGATGTCACGCAACTCCTTGTAGCGCTGCAGCGTCGACTGCACACCACGGGCAATATTATAGTGCTCCTCGCCCACCACCAGCGGATCAAGCTGACGGGAGGTGGAATCGAGCGGGTCCACCGCGGGGTAGATGCCCAGCTCGGCCACTTGCCGCGACAGCACCACGGTTGCATCCAGGTGGGCAAAGGTAGTGGCCGGAGACGGATCGGTTAAGTCATCCGCAGGCACGTACACCGCCTGGATGGAGGTAATCGAGCCCTTCTTGGTTGAAGTAATGCGCTCCTGCAAGCGGCCCATTTCCTCTGCCAGGGTAGGCTGGTAACCCACCGCGGAAGGCATTCGCCCCAAGAGTGCAGACACTTCCGTGCCCGCCAGGGTAAAGCGGTAAATATTATCTACGAACAGCAGCACGTCGCGGCCTTCGTCGCGGAAGAATTCCGCCATGGTGAGGCCGGTCAAGGCTACGCGCAGACGGTTGCCAGGCGGTTCGTTCATCTGGCCGTAAACCAGTGAAACTTTATCCAGCACGCCGCCTTCTTTCATTTCATGGTAGAAGTCGTTGCCCTCGCGGGTACGCTCGCCGACGCCGGCGAAAACCGAATAGCCGCTGTGCTCGACCGCGATGTTGCGGATCAGCTCCATCATGTTCACGGTCTTGCCCACGCCGGCGCCGCCGAACAGGCCAACCTTGCCGCCCTTGGCGAACGGACAAATCAGGTCGATCACCTTGATACCGGTTTCGAGCAGTTCGGTGGAAGGAGACAGCTCGTCGAAGGCCGGTGCCTTGCGATGAATGGCCCAGCTTTGTTCATTGCCGATCGGGCCCAACTCGTCGATCGGGTTGCCCAGCACGTCCATGATACGGCCCAGGGTCTTAGTGCCAACCGGCACGGAAATCGGCGCGCCGGTATTGGTTACTCCCATACCGCGACGCAAGCCGTCCGTTGTGCCCATAGCGATGGTACGCACCACGCCATCGCCCAGTTGCTGCTGCACTTCCAGCGTCAGGTCCACGTCAGCCAGTTTCAGCGCATCGTAAACCTTGGGCAGAGATACGCGCGGGAACTCTACGTCCACCACCGCACCGATAATCTGCACGATTTTACCTTGGCTCATCATCACTTCCTTAATAAATACAATTCGTTCGAAACAAGCGCCCTTCACGTTTGCCTCCTCTCCCGCTTGCGGGAGAGGATTGAGGTGAGGGCGTCCCTCTGGGAGAGAGGGAAACGGTCATGCCGAATCGCTATCGCCATGACCGTTCGATTAAACCGCAGCGGCTCCCGCGACGATCTCCGACAGTTCCTTGGTGATGGCAGCCTGACGGGTTTTGTTATAGATCAGCTTGAGCTCGTCAATCACGTTGCCGGCATTGTCCGAGGCCGCTTTCATCGCCACCATCCGGGAGCTCTGCTCGGAGGCAATGTTTTCCGCCACCGCCTGATAAATCAGGGTCTCGATATAGCGCACCAGCAGTTCGTCTATGACCTGCTTCGCATCCGGCTCGTAAATATAGTCCCAGTGCCCGCTCGCGCTACCCAATTCTTCGCCGCTAATGGGCAGAAGCTGCTCCATCACCGGCTCCTGCTTCATGGTATTGACGAAGCGGGTGAAACAGATATGCAGCGAGTCGATGCGGCCATCATTGTAGGCATCCAGCATCAACTTAACCGGCCCGATCAACTTGTCCATGTGCGGCGTATCGCCCAGATGTGTCGCCTGTGACAGCACGCTGGCTCCGATACGCTGCATGAAACCCAGAGCCTTGTTGCCAATAGCGCAAACTTCGACGCCCTGCTTGCCACCTTCCCATTCCTTCATCCGCCCCAGAACCATGCGCAGGACATTGGTGTTCAGGCCACCGCACAGCCCCTTGTCCGAAGTCACCACGATCACTCCGATACGGCTCGGGTTCTCGCGCTTCACCAGAAAAGGATGCTTGTAT
>JAUYSN010000295.1 GCA_030696235.1 Sulfuricella sp.
CAGGGCGGCACGATTTCCTTCATGTAAGGCCGCTGGGAGCGGTCGCGGCCAAAGTGGGCGGATGTAATCCCGGATTGGCCGGCGTTGTCGCAAATCTGTATGCCGTCCGTGCCTACGCAGTACAGGAAGGCGCAATGGGGAATATCGGAAAAACCGTTGTTCAGGATGCCATTGAGTTTTTCGCGGTCTCCCCATGCCGGTGTGCAGCGCTCCGCCAGACGCGCCATGGGTTCGCGCAGGATGCGTGCCAGTTCCTCACGCTGGAGGTAGATGCTGTCTTTCCACGACTTGTTCACGGGCTGTCAAATCTCCTACTATCATCCAATCGGCAGTTTGTTTAGGCAATGCGTTAACGCCAACTTTTGAGCAATATGAACTTCCGCTATATTACGATCGAAATCGGAAGTCTACATTTAAAACAGTGCCTGTCAGGCCAAGCCTCAACTTCACCATTTTATTCAGCCCCAGTACTAGCCCACGCGGCTCGCTGATCTGCTACAACTGCTTGATCTCAATATTAAACTTCTTCAACGCATAACCCATCTGCCGCGGCGTGAGATTGAGCAGCCGCGCCGCCTTGGCCTGCACCCAGCCGCACTTCTCCATCGCCCACATCAGCCGGTCGCGCTCTGAAACCTGCTGGTGCACTTCAGGGTGCTCGCTACCGCTTTCCGCCTCCTGATAAGCTTCCGGCAGGTCGTCGGGAATAGCCGGTGTTTCGGGCGCGGATTGCCGTTGCGGCACGAGCGGAATCGAGCGGTGATCCTTGCCATAGTCCTTCAGCGCCGACGAAAAACACAACCCCTTCTCGCACAGCATGTCGGACTGACGGATAAGATTGCCTCGCGTCATGGTGGCCATGCGCTCGACGCAGTTTTCCAGTTCGCGCACGTTGCCGGGCCAGTTGCACCTGCACATGGTCTGCATTGCCTCCGGACTGACGGTGAAGTTGCGCTTGTTATCTCGGTTGAACTTCTCCATGAAATGTTCCAGCAGCGGCAGGATGTCGTCGCGCCGTTCGCGCAACGGCGGCAGGAAAATCGACACCACGTTGATGCGGAAATACAGGTCGGCGCGGAATTCGCTCTTGCCCACCATTTCTTCCAGATTGCGGTTGGTGGCGGTGATCATCCGCACATCCACGCGGATGGTGCGGTTGCCGCCGACACGCTCGAACTCACGCTCCTGCAGCACGCGCAGCAGCTTGGCCTGGAAAGACGGAGAAATGTCGCCGATCTCGTCGAGGAACAGCGTGCCGCCGTGGGCCTGCTCGAAGCGGCCCTTGCGGTCCGAGGTGGCGCCGGTAAAAGCACCCTTCTCGTGGCCGAACAATTCGGATTCGAGCAGGCTTTCCGGCAGGGCCGCACAGTTAAGCTTGATGAAGGGGCCGTCCTTGCGGTTGCTGAGGTAATGGATGGCGCGGGCGATGGCCTCCTTGCCGGTGCCGGATTCGCCGCGCAGCAGGATAGTGGCCTTGCCCGGCGCAGCCTGATGCACGTCGGCGAACACCTGCTGCATGCGCTTGCTCACTCCGATGACGTTTTCCAGGCTATATCTGCCTTGCAACTCCTTTTGCAGCCGGAACTTCTCCTGCATCAACTGCTCGCGCTCCGCTGCCACATTCTGGTGCAGGCGCACGTTCTGGCCAATCAGGTTGGCGACCATGGAAAGAAAGCGCACATCGCCCTGGAAGCGGCCTGTCCCATCCGCCGCCCGATCCATGCCCAGCACACCGATGCAGCGGCGCCCCACTTTGATCGGCACGCCAATGAACGCCACCTCTCCGGCTTCTGCCTTGCGAGATCCGGTTCGGTTGAGGAACAGCGGCTCCTTGGAAACATCCGGGATCACCGCCGGCATGCCGCTCTGCAGGATGCGCCCGGTCACGCCCTCGCCTGCCATGAACCTGCCGCGCCGGATCTCTTCCGGCGTCAGCCCGACGGCGGCCACCACCTGTAACTCGCCGTCCTCCTGCACCAGGCTGACCATGCTGCGCTGCATGTGCAAGTGCGAGGAAAGCAGGTTCAGCACGCCGCGCAGCGTCTTGTGCAGATCCAGCGAGGAGCCGAGGATCTTGCTGATTTCATAGATGGTGACCAATTGCACCGATGGAGTGTCTTGTGCCATGTTCGATTCCGGACAATATTAACTGCGACCACATCGGCACATGCAAGTTTCGCGCCAAGCGGCCATTCCGAATTCAGCAACGGGTCAGGAAGGGCGTCTTATCTTGGGTTCAGGAAATCAACAGGATTTCTTCAGATGCCGGTCCGGGAGTTCAGAACAGTAATTTGAGCAACGTAATGGTGCATGGGGGCGAACATTGAACATCAGGAGATGGCGGAAGGTGTGAGATTCGAACTCACGGATCCTTTCAGATCGGCAGTTTTCAAGACTGCTGCCTTAAACCACTCGGCCAACCTTCCGATGGCCGCCATGATACCGTTTGCTGCCTGCATTGACCAGTGCTTGAAACTTTACCCCGAATTGCGTAGTCTTACTCATGTCTTTTTTTGTAACGAGGAGTTAACTGATGCAACCTGAACTGCGAATGACGTCACAAACAACCGAACTGGCCCTTGCGGCCAACAAGGTTTTGCGCAACACCTACATGCTGCTCGGTTTGAGCATGATTCCGACGGTGATCGGCGCGGTGATCGGCATCAACTTGAACTTCTCGTTCATGGCGCAAAGCCCGATTCTGGGCTTCATCGTCATGCTGGCGGTGATGTTCGGCCTGTTCTGGGGGATCAGCAAAAACCGCGACAACGGCCTCGGGGTGGTTCTGATGCTTGGGCTTACCTTCTTCATGGGCCTGATGCTCGGACCTATCCTGCAAGTCGCTCTGCATCTGAAGAACGGCGCTCAGTTGGTGGGACTGGCGGCTGGCGGAACGGGGGTGATATTCTTCGGCCTGGCGACCATTGCCACGGTGACCAAGAAAGATTTCAGCTTCATGGGCAAGTTCCTGTTCATCGGGCTGATCCTGCTGATCGTCGCCATGATCGCCAACATATTCCTGCAGATTCCGGTGATGCAACTGACCATCTCCGCGATTGCCGTACTGATCTTCTCCGGCTTCATCCTGTATGACGTCAGCCGCGTCGTCACCGGCGGGGAAACCAACTACATCATGGCCACCCTGGCGATTTACCTCGACATCTACAACCTGTTCGTCCACCTGCTGTCCCTTCTGATGGCGCTTACCGGCGAACGCGATTAATTTGGTAGGGTGGGCACGTTTTTTTGCCCACCCGGAATAAGCTTTTCTGACTGCGTGGGCACCAAAACGTGCCCCCCCAACACAACTACAGAAGGCCGCCG
>JAUYSN010000309.1 GCA_030696235.1 Sulfuricella sp.
ATCAAGCGCGCCCGCTTCCTGGCCCTGATTCCCTACACTGACCAGCACTAAGGAGACACCAGATGCAATTGATTTTATTGGAAAAGGTTGTCAACCTCGGTCAACTGGGCGACATCGTCAAAGTCAAGGACGGCTATGGCCGCAATTTCCTGATCCCGCAAGGCAAAGCCAAGCGTGCCACGGAAAAGAACAAGGCCGAGTTCGAGGTGCGTCGCGCCGAACTGGAAAAACAGCAAGCCGCAGTTCTTGCCGATGCCCAGTCTCGCGCCGAGAAGCTGGAAGGTCAGCTGGTCAAGATCTCCCAGAAGGCCGGTGTGGATGGCAGGCTGTTCGGTTCCGTCACCAACACCGACATTGCCGAAGCCCTGAAAGCCATGGGTTTCGAAGTTGCCAAGGCGGACATCCGCATGCCTACCGGTCACCTCAAGCAGATCGGTGATTACCCGATTACTGTTGCGCTGCATCACGATGCGGTTGCCAACATCACGGTTTCCGTGCTTGGCGAAAGCTGAGATTCAGGTTGTTCCGGCAAAAAGGGGCTGCTTGCAGCCCCTTTTTCTTTGTGTCGGTTTTGAGGGCAATTGGGTATACTTTCAACTTGATTTTATTTCCTGTCATCAGGTTCCTCCGATATAAATTCCCATGCACCACAAGGGTACTCCGACTTTCAACGCCCTAACGGGCATGAAGCGCGCCCGTTAGGGCGTGAAAGATCGTATGAATGATCAACAGCTTGACAATCTAAAATTACCGCCCCATTCGGTTGAGGCAGAGCAGTCCGTACTGGGCGGCCTGTTGCTCGACAACAGCGCCTGGGAAAAGATTGCCGACCTGGTCACCGAAGGGGATTTTTATCGTCATGACCACCGCCTGATTTACCGCCATATCAGCAGGCTGGTGGAACACGGCAAGCCGGCGGATGTGATCACCATCGCGGAATCGCTGGAGAATAGCGCCAAACTGGTCGATGCTGGCGGTTTGGCCTATCTGGGTGCACTGGCACAGAACACGCCGAGTGCCGCCAATATCCGCCGCTATGCAGAGATTGTTCGAGAGCGTGCAGTATTGCGCAAACTGGTCGAAGTCGGCAGTGGTATTGCCGAGGATGCTCTTAATCCCTCCGGTCGTTCGATGGCGCAACTACTTGATGAGGCTGAGGCGAAAGTGTTCGAGATTGCCGAGGCGGGGTCGCGCGGCAAACAGGGGTTCGTCGAGATCCAGCCGCTGCTGACCCAAGTGGTGGAGCGCATCGACATGCTGTTCCAGCGCGATAATGCAAGCGACGTCACCGGCATCCCGACCGGTTTCACCGACCTGGACGAGAAAACATCCGGCTTTCAGGGGGGCGACCTGATTATCGTCGCAGGCCGACCGAGTATGGGCAAGACCGCGTTTTCCCTGAATATTGCGGAAAACGTCGCGATGCAAACCGGCCTGCCGGTCGCGGTCTTCAGCATGGAAATGGGCGGGTCGCAGCTGGTGACCCGGATGATCGGTTCGATCGGCCGCCTCGACCAGCATCGGATCCGCACCGGTCGCCTGCTGGACGAGGACTGGCAGAAACTCACTTATGCGGTAGGCAAGCTCAACGATGCGCCCATCTACATTGATGAAAGCGCCGCGCTGACTTCGCTCGACCTGCGCGCGCGGGCCCGCCGCCTGCATCGCCAGTGCGGCAAGCTGGGACTGATCGTGGTCGATTACCTGCAACTGATGAGCGGAAGCGGCAAGGGCGGGGGCAGCGAAAATCGCGCAACCGAGATTTCCGAGATTTCACGCGGCCTCAAGGCGCTGGCCAAGGAACTGGACGTGCCGGTAGTCGCGCTTTCCCAGCTCAACCGCAGCCTGGAAAATCGCCCCAACAAACGCCCGGTGATGTCGGACCTGCGCGAATCCGGCGCCATTGAGCAGGACGCCGACCTGATCCTGTTCATTTACCGCGACGAAGTCTACAACTCCGATACCCAGGACAAGGGCATTGCCGAGATCATCATCGGCAAACAGCGTAACGGGCCGATCGGCACGGTGCGCATGACCTTCCTCGGCGAATACACCCGATTTGAGAATTATGCTCATGGGGGCAGTTACTAGACTCATGCGTCCGCTACAGGCTCAAATCGATCTCTCGGCACTCCGGCACAATCTTGGCGTGGCTCGTGGCCACGCGCCGCAATCCAGAACTATTGCTGTGATCAAGGCCAACGGTTACGGTCACGGCACGTTGCGGGTGGCCCATGCGCTTGAAACTGCAGAAGGTTTCGCCTTGCTCAACCTGGAAGAAGCCGTGGTCTTGCGCGAGGCCGGTTTCAACCAGACCATCCTGCTGCTGGAAGGTTTTTTCAGCGCGGACGAGCTGCCGACCTTGGCGGAATACCGTCTGGCCAGCGTCATCCATTGCCCGGAACAGATCGAAATGCTCGAAATGGCCGGACTGCCGGTCAAGATCGATGTGTTTCTCAAGCTCAACAGCGGCATGAACCGGCTCGGCTTCAGGCCCGAAGCCTTTGGCGCCGCACTGCAACGCCTCCAGACCTCGCGCGCGGTGGGCAGGATCACGCTGATGACTCATTTTGCCTGCGCCGACGAGGCGCAGGGCATCTCGTCTCAACTCGCCTGTTTTGACAGCCTTGCTGCGGGTCTGGACGCACCGCGCTGCCTGGCCAATTCCGCTGCCATCCTGCGCTATCCGGAAGCCCACGGCGACTGGGTGCGACCCGGTATCATGCTTTACGGTTCGTCGCCCTTTGCCGATGCGAGCGCGGTAAGCCTTGATCTCAAGCCGGTGATGACTCTGAACAGTGCAATCATCGGGTTGCAGGAGCTACAGGCGGGGGAAACGGTCGGTTACGGCGCTACTTATCGTGCACAGCATCCTACCCGTGTCGGTATCGTCGCCTGCGGTTATGCCGACGGTTACCCGCGCCATGCCCCGACCGGCACGCCAGTGCGGGTCAACGGTCAGCTCTGCCGCACTCTGGGTCGGGTTTCGATGGACATGCTGTGCGTCGATCTCACCGGCATTTCCGGCGCCGGCATCGGCAGTCCGGTGACCTTGTGGGGCAAGGGTTTGCCGGTGGAGGAAGTTGCGGCGGCGGCAGGTACCATCAGCTACGAATTGCTGTGCGCGCTGGCACCGCGGGTGCCGGTCACGGAAACCTATGGCTAAATCCAAATCCGTCTATACCTGCACCGAATGCGGCGGGCAGGTGCCCAAGTGGCAGGGGCAGTGCCCGCACTGCATGGCGTGGAACACGCTGGTGGAAACCGTCGCCGAGGCTGCACCGTCCGCTAACCGCTACAGTGCGCTGGCCCAGCCCAGCCAGCTGCAGCGCCTGTCCGACGTGGAAGCGCTGGAAACGCCGCGCCAGACCACCGGCATCGCCGAATTCGACCGTGTGCTCGGCGGCGGCCTGGTGCCGGGCGGGGTGGTGCTGATCGGCGGCGATCCGGGGATCGGCAAGTCCACCCTGTTGCTGCAGGCCCTGTGTCATCTCGGTGCGAGCAATAAGGTGCTGTACGTCAGCGGCGAGGAATCCGCGCAGCAGATTGCGCTCCGCGCCAGGAGACTTGCGCTTGACGCCGGGCCGGTGCAGTTGCTGGCGGAAATTCAGCTGGAAAAGATCAGCGCCACCTTGCTGGCGCAGAAGCCCGATGTGGCGGTGATCGATTCGATCCAGACCGTTTATTCCGAGGCGCTGCAATCCGCTCCCGGCAGCGTGGCGCAGGTGCGTGAGTGCGCGGCGCAGCTGACACGCCTGGCGAAGCAGACCGGCATCACCGTGATCCTGGTCGGTCACGTCACCAAGGAAGGCGCTTTGGCCGGGCCGCGCGTGCTCGAGCATATTGTCGATACGGTGCTGTATTTCGAGGGCGACAGCAATTCCAGTTTTCGCCTGATCCGCGCCTTCAAGAACCGCTTCGGCGCGGTCAACGAGCTGGGCGTATTCGCCA
>JAUYSN010000311.1 GCA_030696235.1 Sulfuricella sp.
CCGCAGGCCAGGGTTTCGCCGGCGCCGCGCTCGTACACCCGCAGCTTGATGCGGCTGCGGTCGAGCACCTGCATGAATCCGGCGTTGACGCGGGCGGGGAAGCTCGGGTGGCTTTCGATCTGCGGCCCCTCCACGGCAACCGGCGCGCTGTCCGCGTCTTCCACCAACTGTACCGCATGGGGGTTGCCCATGGACAGTACGCTGACTTCGGCGAGTTTACCTTCCAGGCCGAGCAAATAGGTGAGCGCACGTTTTTCGGCAACAAACGGAATCTCCGCCGGCTCGAAGCGCGGCACGCCCATGTTCACCGTCACCAGGCCGTTCGGCTCGAGACGCGGCACGATGATGCCGGAAGCCGTTTCGACACGAATCTCGGCTTTCGGGCTCAGCGCTTTGTCGTGCACGAAACGCACGAAGCAGCGCGCGCCGTTGCCGCACTGCTCGACCTCGCCGCCGTCGGCGTTGAAGATGCGGTAGCGGAAATCCGCGTCGGGCCGGGTGGCGCGTTCCACCAGCAAGATCTGGTCGCAGCCGATGCCGAAATGGCGATCGGCGATGAACTGGAACTGGGCCGGGGTCAAATTCACGCTTTGCGAAATCGCGTCGAACACCACGAAATCGTTGCCGAGGCCGTGCATTTTGGTGAATTTCAAGCGCATATCAAAATCCATTACCACAGAGGCACAGAGACACAGAGGAAGGCCGAACCCTTAATGCACCAGAGATTACTTGAAACCCTAACTCTTTGCGTCTTTGCGTTAAAGGGTTTTTTGATTTTCTCTGTGCCTCTGTGGTTCATGAACATAACGCCACGTAATCCTTGTAGATGCAGCGATCCATCACCACCGTCATGCCGGCGGCGCGAGCCCGTTCTGCAGCGGCCTCGTTGACGATGCCTTCCTGGATCCAGATTGCCGGCAATTGTAAGGCAATACATTCGTCAACAATAGCATCCAGATGTTCTGCGGCACGAAACACGTCCACCAGATCGACCGGACCCGGGACGTCGCGCAAGGAGGCGTAGGCCTTTTGCCCCAGAACCTCCGCCGTGGCGGGGCGCACCGGGATGATGTTGAAGCCGAAACCCTGCATCGCCCTGGCGACAAAATAGCTGGGACGGTCGGGCTTGGGCGACAGCCCGAGCACGGCAATATTCTTTGTTTTTTTCAGCAAGGCGCGGAGCTCCGCGTCGTCCGGATTCTGGAAACTCACAAATTTCCCCATTAAATTGAAAAATATTAACCGCCAAGGACGCGAAGGTTCGCAAAGGAAGACCTCTTCTTTTCGCTTTACCTCGCGATCCTTTGCGGCCTTAGCGGTGATAGATTTTAGCGGTAAAACTTCTCCTCCCCCGGCGGGCGACTCTTGAAGCGCTTGTGCAGCCAGAAATACTGCTCCGGCATTTCCCTCACCCGCTCCTCGATAAAGGCGTTCATGCGGCGGGTATCGCTTTCGACATCCTCGCCCGGGAATTCCTCCCAGGCGGGGTAAAATTTCAGCACATAACCTGCACCGCCGGGAAGCTGGCGGGTGACGCAGGGCACCACCGCAGCACCGGTGATTTTCGCCACGCGCGATAGCCCGGTGATGGTGGCGGCAGGCACGCCGAAAAACGGCACGAATACGGCGTCGCGTGCGCCGAAATCCATGTCCGGCAGGTAATAGAACGGCAAGCCCTTGCGCATTGCCCGCACCACCGGCTTGAGCCCGTCCTGGCGCGATGCCATCGGAGAATTGCCGAACCGGGTGCGGGAGTGTAGCAGCAGGGCGTCGAACAGCGGGTTTTTCTGCCGGCTGTACATCGAAACCAGAGGGTAGTCCGTGGTCAGCCTGACTCCGCCCATGTCCAGCCCGACAAAGTGGGGGGCGAGCCAGATCACCGGCTTGTCGGCCACCGCCTGCCAGTGCTCCAGCCCTTCGATGCGGATCAGCTTCTGGATGCGCGACTTCGAAGACCACCACAGAATGCCACGCTCCAGCACGCTCCGGCCGAAGGCGCGAAAATGGCGCCGCACCAGCCGTTCCCTTTCTGTATCGGCCATCTCCGGAAAGCACAGCCGCAGGTTGATGCGCGCCACCCGCCGACGTTCGCTTCCAAGTGCGTAAAGCAGAAAACCGAAGCCCTCGCCGAAACGTGCGAGCACGACTAGCGGCAGGAAATGCAGCAGCCAGATGAGGAAGATGCCTAAGCGAGCCATTGCAAATCAGTAATGAGTAATGAGTGATGGGTGATGTATGGAAACGGCTTGCTCATCACTCATTACCCATCGCGCCCTTGGGCACTTTATAGCGGTTATAGCTCCACAGGTACTGCTCCGGTCTCCGCCGTACCAGGCTTTCGATCGCCGCGTTGATGAAGCGGGCCGCGGCCGCTGGCTCCTCCGGCATCCCCTCGGGCAGGGGTTCCAGCCACAGGTCGAACCCTTTGCCGTGCGGCAGGCGGAAAGCGGCGGCGAGCACCACTGCCGCATCAGTGGAATGAACCAGACGACCGACCAGGGTCATGGTGTAGGCCGGGCGACCGAAAAAATCGGCCCACACTCCCTCGCCTTGGCCCGGCACCTGGTCGGGCAGGATGCCGATTGCCTCACCGCGCCGCAGTGCCTTGAACAGCGCCCGCACCCCGCCCAAGTCGGTGGGTGCCAGCGTCACTTGGCCACGGACACGCCCGGCGTCGATCAAGGGCTGCAGCCACTTCAGCTTGGGTGGGCGGTAGAGCACGGTGATCGGGTGGCGGGCGGCGTAATACAGGCTGGTGATCTCGAAACACCCCATGTGCGGCGTCAGAAAAACCAGGCCCTTGCCGCGCAGAAGCGCCGCCTCGACATGCTCCCAGCCCTGGCACTGCTTCAACAACTGCAATGCCTGCTGTTCCGGGCGCAGCCAGACGGCAGGCAGTTCCAGTACGCTCTTGCCCGCTTCGGCCACCGCCCGGCGCAATACTTTGCCGCATCGGCCCGGCGCGCACACTCCGCTGGCCGTCAGATTTTCCCGCATCCTCGCGGCATAGCGCCGGGAACCCAGATAGGTCGCCCAGCCTGCTGCCGCACCCAGAAAGTGCAGCAGCCAAAGCGGCAGATAAGCAAGGACACGAAGCAGGTAGGCCATCATGGACAAGGTTTGACTAAACGCCTTTTAAAAAATAGAATTAACTTGCCGCCGTGTTAAAGACAACTTGCGGGCGGGATATAAATACGGCTAAAGCGTCGTCTGCTTCTTACCCCAGAGCCGGCCTCGCCAGCGCATTACGGGGAAACACCTATCTAGGAGCAGAAATGTTACACGAACACCTCTTTACTTCCGAATCCGTTTCCGAAGGCCATCCCGACAAAGTCGCCGACCAGATCTCCGATTCCGTCCTCGACGCCATTCTAGCGCATGACCCCAAGGCACGGGTAGCCTGCGAAACCCTGGTCAGCACCGGACTGGTGGTTATTTCCGGCGAAATCACCACCCATGCGGCAGTCAACTACATCGACGTCGCGCGCGAAGCGGTCAAGCGCATCGGCTACAACAGCTCGGAAATCGGCTTCGACTACTACACCTGCGCCGTACTCACCGCGATCAACCGGCAGTCGCCCGACATCGCCCAAGGCGTAAACCGCTCCCCGGAAGAAGAGATGGATCAGGGTGCCGGTGACCAGGGCCTGATGTTCGGCTACGCCTGCGACGAAACCCCGCAGCTGATGCCGATGCCGATCCATTACGCGCATCGCCTGATGCAGCGCCAGGCCGAACTGCGCAAGGACGGCCGCCTGCCCTGGCTGCGCCCCGACGCCAAGTCCCAGGTGACCATCCGCTATGTGGAAGGCAGGCCGGTGCATGTCGACACCGTGGTGCTCTCCACCCAGCACCACCCCGACATTTCCCACGCCGAACTGTCCGAAGCGGTGATCGAGGAAATCGTCAAACCGATCATCCCGGAAAGCATGCGTGCCGGCGATATCCGCTACCTGATCAACCCCACCGGCCGCTTCGTCGTCGGCGGCCCGATGGGCGACTGCGGCCTGACCGGCCGCAAGATCATCGTCGACACCTACGGCGGAGCCGCGCACCACGGCGGCGGTGCCTTCTCCGGCAAGGACCCGTCCAAGGTCGACCGTTCCGCTGCCTACGCGGGTCGCTATGTCGCGAAGAACATCGTCGCCGCAGGCCTGGCATCGAAATGCGAAGTACAGGTCGCCTACGCCATCGGCGTCGCCAGGCCGGTGAGCATGATGGTCAACACCTTCGGCACCGGCAAGATCGCCGACGAAAAAATCGTCAAGCTGATCGAAGCCCACTTCGACCTGCGCCCGAAAGCCATCATCCAGTCGCTCAACCTGCTCCGCCCGATTTACACCAAGACCGCCGCTTACGGCCACTTCGGCCGGGAAGAGCCGGAGTTTACCTGGGAAGCGACAGACAAAGCGGAAGCGCTTAAGGCAGACGCCGGGTTGTAATTTCTGGTTTGGATTTGGAAGCCCTGTCTTGTGAAAGGCAGGGCTTTTTAACGACCTTCGGAGCCAATGTAACCTTTTAGGTTTGAAACCTTTGGGGTTATAATGTGTCTATGGAAAAACGGAAGCCGCACTATCCACTGTCACCGATTCAGCAAATGGTTGCCGATCCGTCGAACCGGGTATTCACCGGAACCGCTCTTGATGGCGGCTTGGAGATGGGCTTGGAGGAAAGCGAGATGCGGGACGTGGTTTGCCATCTCACCACGCGCAATCTGTTCAAATCGATGACGACGACCCGCGACCCTACCGTTTGGCAAGATGTGTATCACGCCATGACGCCCGTTGGGATTGTTGCCTACATCAAGATCACTGGCTATTTGGATGGTCGGCCACCGGTCATCCAGTTTAAGCGCAAGGAGGACGAATCATGAAGTGCCCTGCATGTGGGTTTGATGAAATGAAACATGGGACTTGGGACAAGGTGGTCTCCTATCGCGGCAAGTCCATGACAGTTCATGCGGTTTCCGGATTCCGCTGTTCTGAATGTGGAGAGGCCGTCTTTGACGATGAAAGCTATGATCGGGTGGCCGCTGCCGGAGATGGGCTGGTGAAGGCTGCCAGGAAGGCTAATCCACCTGAAATTCGCCTGATTCGGGAGCGGCTTGGGCTGACTCAGGCGGAAGCCGGCAAGGTCTTTGGTGGTGGAGTTAATGCGTTTTCACGCTACGAGCGCGGGGAAACCAAACCTAGCGCCACCATGCGTAAACTTCTCAAGCTGGCAGAACGGCATCCCGAACTTATCAAGGAGATTGCCTCGGTTGCCTAACGAAACACTCAAATCGTGCCCTTTGTTCGGCGGCTTCTTCGGTACTATGGGCGCATCCGACTTCTCACCGGCGTGAATGGCAGGATTTCGGTTTCCCTTCCCTGCCCCGCCCGACATGACTCCGTTGGGCACCGATGAGAGCCAATGATACAAAATGCCTATTGCGAGATGCAGATCAGAAGCTGATCTGCTCGCACCCCTGTTGGGAAGCCGTGCGCATCGCGCGCCTCCAGCCTTGATAGGTGTCGGCCAATGAACTACACTTGTCCCATGGATTTCGAATGGGACGAAGCAAAAAGCGAGGCGTGATTTACACAACGCGGGTTTGATTTCGCCTATGCGGCACTGGCGTTTTTTGATCCCAACCGAATCGTGCATGCCGACACCAGGCTCAGCTATGGTGAGGAGCGCTACCAACTGATGGGCATGATCGAACAGCGTCTGTTCGTGGTGGTCTACACCCCACGCCATGACGCCATGCGAATCATCTCAGTGCGTGCGCAAGGGGTCAAGTCTTGACATCGCGGTTGCCATTCTACAGCGAACAAGTGGGAGCAGCGAAAACATGATGTCAAGACTTGACCCCTGCGTCGTGTGCTTGACCCCTGCGTCGTGTGACCCCTGCGTCGTGATGTGCGTCGTGATAGACCCCTGCGTCGTGATAGTAGCCAACCTGATTTCAGCCAAATTCATAACGGGTTGCTGTATGAAGAACTAAGAATACGGCGAAATTTCTACGGGCCAGAACGAATCAAGTTACCCGACGGCGGAGAAATAGAAATATCACCCCCAAACTCCAGTTCGTCACCAGGCTAACAAGTCATTCCACCGTATCTGCGTGAAAAACCGCGCAGGCCAGTGAATTCAAACGTCACGCTTTCACAAAACAAGCAATGCCAAAATTTATCAATTCCCTGCGTGACGGGAGATCAAAAACTTACCCTCTCCCCCGCCTGTTCACTCGCATACCTCCCCAACGCCGCAAACAACTCCCCCCCATCCCGCGTGTCATGCCAAGCCCCATCCTTCCACAAAAAATGATACCCCCCCGATTTCGCTGCCACCCAGATTTCCCGCGTAGCCGTTTGCCGGTTGACGATGATCTTGCTGCCATTCTCGAAGCTCAGTTCCAGAACACCGCCGTTCATCTCGTAGTCGATATCCGTGTCGCTGTCGTCCAGTGACTGCTCGATTCTGGCCAGGGTTTCGTCCGCCAGTTTGTTGAATTCGCTCTCGGTCATTTCGAGTTTTCCTTGTGATAAGATGATGCGCAAACCTACAGACTTCCGAGAATAATATGCGCTTCGTTTTTTTGCCAGTTCTGCTTGTCCTTTTTCTCCCGGGCTGCGGCCACAAAGGGGCACTCTACCTGCCCGCGCCGGAGCAGAAGCCCGCCGCCTATGCCCCCGCTACGCCGCAACCTGCCGCCGAGGAGAAACAACCATGAACTTCTTCTCTCGCCATGATTCCGAATTGTGCGTCGAATCGGTTCCTCTTTCCCGCATTGCCGAAGAATTCGGCACGCCCTGTTATGTCTATTCCCATGCCGCATTAACCGCAGCCTACCAGAGTTTCGACTCGGCCTTCGCCGAGCGCGATCATCTGATCTGCTACGCGGTGAAGGCCAACTCCAGCCTCGCCATTCTCAATCTTTTCGCGCGCCTCGGCGCAGGATTCGACATTGTTTCCGGCGGTGAACTGGCGCGTGTTCTGGCAGGTGGCGGAGATGAAAAAAATGTGGTTTTCTCCGGCGTCGGAAAAACTGCGGATTAAATGCGCCAGGCGCTTGAA
>JAUYSN010000329.1 GCA_030696235.1 Sulfuricella sp.
TTAAAGTTCTCCGGGTGAATTTTTATGTCATTGAATCTGGCCGATGTAAAACGCATTGCCCATCTTGCCCGCATTGCGGTGGAAGAGGACGAAATGCCGGGCTATTTACAGCAACTTTCCAACATCCTCAACCTGGTCGAGGAAATGCAAGCCGTCGATACTACCGGCATCGAGCCGATGGCGCACGCCCAGGATGTGGTGCTGCGCCTGCGCGATGACGTTGCCACCGAAACCGACCGCCGCGCCGCCTACCAAGCCGTCGCGCCGCAAGTCGAAGCCGGGCTCTATCTGGTTCCCAAAGTTATCGAGTGATGGGTGATGGGGAATGGGTGATGGGGAACCCCCCTCATCACTCATTACCCTTTACCCATCACCGGAATAAAGAAAATGATTAACACATCGCTAAAAGAACTCTCGGCCCAGTTGGCCGCAAAGAAGATTTCCAGCGTCGAACTGACGCAGACCTTCCTCGATCGCGTCAGGGAGCTGAACCCCAGGCTCAACGCCTTCATCACTATAGACGAAAGCAAAAGCCTGGCGCAGGCCCAGGCTGCTGATGCATTGATCGCATCCGGCAAGGCCGGGCCGCTCACCGGTATTCCGGTGGCGCAGAAGGACATTTTCTGCGCCGAGGGCTGGCTTTCCACCTGCGGCTCGAAGATGCTGCACAACTTCGTCTCACCTTATGACGCCCATGTGATCGAACAGTTCAATCGCGCCGGCGCGGTCAACCTGGGCAAGACCAACATGGACGAATTCGCCATGGGCTCGTCCAACGAAACTTCGTATTACGGCAAGGTAAAGAACCCCTGGGACCTCGATGCCGTCCCCGGTGGCAGCTCGGGCGGCTCGGCCGCGGCCGTCGCGGCGCGGTTGTGCCCGGCCGCCACCGGCACCGACACCGGCGGCTCCATCCGCCAGCCTGCAGCGCTCACCGGCATCACCGGCATCAAGCCGACCTACGGCGTGGTGTCGCGCTATGGCATGATTGCCTTCGCCTCCTCGCTCGACCAGGGCGGCCCGATGGCGAAGAGCGCCGAGGATTGCGCGCTGCTGCTCAACGTGATGGCCGGCTTCGACTCGCGCGACTCGACCAGCCTGGAACGGGAAAAAGAGGACTATGGCCGCGACCTGGAGCAACCGCTCAAGGGGCTGCGCATCGGCCTGCCCAAGGAATACTTCGCTGCAGGGCTTTCCGCCGACGTGGCACAAACCATCGAAGCCGCCCTGACGGAATACCGGAAACTGGGTGCGCAAACCGTCGAGATATCGCTGCCCAACAGCAAGCTGGCGGTGCCGGTGTATTACGTCCTCGCCCCGGCGGAAGCCTCCTCCAACCTCGCCCGCTTCGACGGCGTGCGCTACGGCTACCGCGCCCCGGAATACGGCGACCTGATGGACATGTACCAGAAGACCCGCTCCCAGGGCTTCGGCGCGGAAGTAAAACGGCGCATCATGATCGGCACCTATGTCCTGTCCGCCGGTTATTACGACGCCTACTACCTCAAGGCGCAGAAGCTGCGCCGCCTGATCGCGCAGGATTTCACCAGCGCCTTCACGCAGTGCGACATGATCATGGGGCCCACCGCGCCGACCACCGCTTTCAACCTGGGCGAGAAAAGCGACGACCCGGTTTCGATGTACCTCTCGGACATCTACACCATCGCCGTCAACCTCGCCGGCCTGCCGGGCATGTCCGTGCCCGCCGGCTTCGGCGCCAACGGTCGCCCGGTCGGCCTGCAGATCATCGGCAACTATTTCAGCGAAGCGAAAATGCTCAACGTCGCCCACCAGTACCAGAAGGCGACCGACTGGCATTTGCGGCTACCGCCGCTTCATGGTGAGGAGTAATGGGTAATGAGTAATGCGAAAAAGACCATACCGAAACCCATCACCCGTCGCCCATCACCCATTACCAGGAAATAAACATGCAGTGGGAAATCGTCATCGGGCTGGAAACGCATGCCCAGCTCAACACGCACTCCAAGATCTTCTCCGGTGCGGCCACCGCCTATGGCGCCGCGCCCAACACCCAGGCCTGCGCAGTGGACATCGCCCTGCCCGGTGTGCTGCCGGTGTTCAACCGCGCGGCGGCGGAAAAAGCGGTCAAATTCGGCCTGGCCATCGGCGCACGGATCAATCGCAGGTCGGTGTTTGAACGCAAGAACTACTTCTACCCGGATTTGCCCAAAGGCTACCAAACCACCCAGCTCGAACTGCCCATCGTGGCCGAAGGCGGAACGCTGCAGATTCAGGTGACCCCATCAGGCTCAGGACAGGCTTACGAGAAAACCATACGCATCACCCGCGCCCACCTCGAGGAAGATGCCGGCAAATCGCTGCATGAGGACTTCCACGGCATGACCGGCATCGACCTCAACCGCGCCGGCACGCCGCTGGTCGAGATCGTCACCGAGCCTGACCTGCGCAGCAGCGCCGAAGCGGTGGCTTATGCCAAGAAGCTGCATTCCCTGGTGCGCTGGATCGGCATTTGCGACGGCAACATGCAGGAAGGCTCGTTCCGCTGCGACGCCAACGTTTCGGTGCGGCCGATGGGCACGGAAACGCTCGGCACCCGCTGCGAAATCAAGAACCTCAACTCCTTCAAGTTCATGGAAAAAGCCATCGACTATGAAGTTCGCCGGCAAATCGAGATCCTTGAGGACGGTGGCCGCATCGTTCAGGAAACCCGCCTCTACGACCCCGACCGGGACGAGACGCGCTCGATGCGCTCCAAGGAAGAGGCCAACGACTACCGCTACTTCCCCGACCCCGACCTGCTGCCGCTGGTGGTGGACGAGGCTTTCCTCGACCAGGCCCGCGCCACCCTGCCGGAGCTGCCGCAGGCGATGCGCGAGCGCTTCATGAGCGACTTTGGCCTGCCCGCTTACGATGCCGGCATTCTGACCACATCGCGTGAACTGGCGGCCTATTTCGAGGAAGCCGCCACCACGCTCGGCGAGGATGCCAAGCTTTGCGCCAACTGGGTGATGGGCGACCTGTCTGCCCAGCTCAACAAAGAGGGGCTTGAGATCACAAACTCCCCGATCGCCGCCGGCCAGCTCGCCGGACTGCTGAAACGCATAGTGGACGGCACCATTTCTGGCAAGATCGCCAAGGAAGTATTCGCTGCGATGTGGGCCGGCGAAGGCGATGCCGATGCGATCATTGAGGCCAAGGGATTAAAGCAGGTATC
>JAUYSN010000331.1 GCA_030696235.1 Sulfuricella sp.
CGGCCAAAATAATCGCCCTGCCCCCAGTCCACCCCCATGACGCGCAGCATATCTGCCGTTACAAGATCTGCGATACACTCCGCGATAGTGGTGATTCTCAATTTCTACGATAGAACGATCATGCTTTCCACCATCGCGCGCACCCGTTCGTTGCTGGTCATGTTGCGCACCATCCAGCCTTCGATCTTGAGGAAGCTCACCGGCAGTTCCGCCAGGTAGAGGAAAGAAGAATAGCCGCTACCAAAATCATCCAGCGCCAGGCGGAAGCCGAAATCCAGCAGGGGCTGCAATTCACGTCGTATGCGCTCAAAATCCGTCAATAATTGGCGCTCGGCAATCTCGAACACCACCGGTTTGTAGCCGGGAAAGTCGATATTGCAGGTGGAACAAAACTGCATGGCCCCGCCCAGAAGCTCATCCACCAAATCCTTGCGCGCAAGGAACTGGGGCGAAAGGTTGATGAAATGGGCGAAACCAGGATCGTGCCCTGCCGTCAGGTTGACCGCGCAACGAGACATCGCATGGCGCGTAATGGCGTGATCCACCTCGTGGATCAGGTTGATGCCCTCCGCCGCCTCGATGAATTCGCCGGCGGCAAGAACTGAACCATCGGGCTGAACCAGGCGCGCCAGCGCCTCATCTGCCACCGGCTTGCGGGTAGTCAGGTCCACCATGACCTGGTAGGCGGCAACGACACGGTTCTCCTTCAGGGCGCGCTGTAGCATCCCGGCGCGCCACAGCGTGCGCGTACCTGACGAACCGCCGCCTGATTCGGCGATGACCACGCAGTCACGCCCCCTGCGCTTGGCCTCGTAGAGGCAGTTATCCGACTCCGATATCACCCGGTCAATATCCTCATCGCCCGCCTGGCACACGCCTATACCGAAGCTGGCGGTAATTTCCATACTACCCTGGCTGGTCTTCAGCGGCTGCGCCTTGATCGCCTCGCGTATCCGCTCCGTCGCAGCAAACGCATCGGCATGGTTGGATTGGTGCAGGAACAGGATGAACTCCTCCCCGCCCCAGCGCGCGAGCCAGTCGCCCTCGCGCAGGGCGTGACGCATGATGTGCGAAACCTGCTGCAGCACTTCATCGCCTACGCCATGCCCATAATTGTCGTTGATCAGCTTGAATCGATCCAGATCGCAGGTGGCGACGGAAAATCCGATGCCATCGCGCTTGGCACGCGCGATCTCTTCGTCGAAACGCAGTTCCGCAGCACGCCGGTTCGGCAATCCGGTCAGTTCGTCGGTGAGCGCCTGCGTTTCCAGCCTCTGTCGCTGCTTGAGCTGCAGCAACATCTGGCTGAACCAGGCCGCAAGCAACTCCATGAACGCCTCGTCACCCTGAGAAAACTTCCCCTCAGCCAACGGCTTCTTCCGCAAGAAAACCAAGGTTCCATAGAATTGCTCCCCGACCCAGAGCGGGATACCGGCGTAGGCATGGACGCCAAAACTGACCACCACCTTCGCCCACTCCGACCTTTCGCTTGCCCCCATGTCTGCGATGAAGAGGCCACGATTCTCATCGGCGACATGCTGGCACAGCTTCTCCAGCGGAAAGGCCTCCTCTGCCTGGAACATGCCAAGCGTGTCCACCAAATACGCCACCATGAAATGCTCGCCGACTTTCTCGCTCAGCAGTGCCGCATCCATATCCAGGGTATCCATCCCCAGCCGGAGCATCATCTTGACCTTCTCGCCTTCGGAACGGGTGCGGCTGGTCGCGATCTGCCACAGCACTTGCAGGCGCGCGGACTGGTCCCTTACCGTCGTCAACAGTCGTTCCCGCTCGCTCACATCGATCGCCAGACCATGACGAATGACCTCGCCGGTTTCGTCCATCTGCTCGAATTCAGCGAGCGACAGCCACAGTGGCCGGCCCTTGCGATTTACGAACTTCCGAACCAGCTGCGCCACTTCGCTGATTTCCAGTTGCTGGGTGGCATCGGGAAGGGCTCCGCGTTCCGCCAGAAGATTGCTCCAGGGATGGCCCACCACCTCGCCTTCTTCCATGCCCAACATATCAAGGAAAGACCTGTCGGCCGCCATGACCACATGGTCCCGGGCACGCACCGCATAGGTGCCCGCATGCGCCGCCGTCAACAGCAATCTTTCACGGTTCTGCGCTAAAGCCCCCAGCCTTTGCTGAGCATCAGACAGGGATGCGCACAAATTGTCGATCTCGTTCACCCCGCTGCTCGGCAGCTCTGTCTTCTTCACAAGCACCTCTCCACACAGGCTCTATAGGAAGCCCTCAGGATGAGGAACACCCTGGCGCCGAAGCGCGCAAGGGAAGGCGCTTTTCTGGATTCACCATAACCCGGAAAAATGTTCATCTCAACATGACTACTCTTCAGGCCAGTAGTCGGTGGCAATACCATCGCCCAGATCGGCTTCGATCAGGCGCCTGCGCACTTCGAGCAATCGTTCTATTAATCGGGGTTCCTGTTTTTCGTAGGCACTCGCATCGGCAACACGGTTAACCACTACGCCGAGCAGTTCAGTAATCGCGTTGCCGATCGAATTCTGGCTGATCGTCACGATCAGCTTGCCTTCGTCATTGCGATAGATGAGTTGCTTGAACGCAGGCTGCCAGCGTATGGCATTGGCGTATTTTGCATCAACGATGCAGTGGTCGCGCACCTTCTTCGCCGTCTTCAGAAAATCATTGTTGAACAGCAGCACGCTCTCCACTTCATCCGGGTAATAGGCGTCAGTCGGGATCGGCGCGTTACGAGTGGAGACCTGCGAGAAGAAGGTGCGGTAGAAATCGATAAACCCCTTCAATACCTCGTCGTACTCTTTCCAGAAACGCACATCTTTCAGGGCCGCCGCGCCCCCCTGAATCTCCCAGCTGGGCAGACCCTGCGGGTAACCCGTCAGCGCGATGCATGCGTCGGCCTCGCTGGCGGGCTTGAGAATTTCCAGATCCAGCGCCTTGTCGAAAAACTCGCGATAAACATCGTGCATATAGGCCTGAAACAGGCTGTGCTGACCGCCATCGGTCAGATTGGGATTTTTTGAATCAGCCAGCTTGGCGCTACGCAGTTCATCCTTGGGAAAAACAATGAAGTGGTTGTGCAGCATGCGGATGCTGGGCACACCCGGAGAGGTCAGCGGCCAGGTGGCATCCAGACTCGCCTCGCCCGCCAGGATCAGCGCCTCGTCCGGATCGGGGTACTGCTCCAGCATGTAGTCGATGATGATCTGATTCATCCGGTTCCACACATGCTTCACATTGTCCGGCACCTGGGTGCGACGCACCGGCCGCCCCAGCGGATTGAGGATGCATTGCGAGGTGTTGTAGATGATCGAGGTATC
>JAUYSN010000342.1 GCA_030696235.1 Sulfuricella sp.
CCAGCCGTCCTGTTCTTCACCCTGGACCTTGGTGGCAAGAGCATCCTTCTTGGCCGCCGTGACGGTCTTCTCGTCGACGCTCTTGGAGCGATGGGTATTGATTTTTTTTGCGTCTTCACCAACAACAAGCCCATCAGCAAAACTCGCCATTACTCCCCCTTATGTTTAACAAAGTTAGCCCTGTCTGCGTTCTAATTACCACATCTTTGATGTGTGTATTAATTTAACACTTTTCAGCACGTGTAGGGCGCAATAACCAGCGGGCAATGCGCCACATGGTGGAACCCATTCGGCGGATTACGCTACGCTAATCCGCCCTACGCTGGCTGTTCGGTCGCGAGGAGCTTGTGCAGCGCTTTGCCGGCTGGCAGCTGCTGGAGCATGTTTATCAGACCTTCCCCGCGCCGGAGAATACCGAGAAGGTGTTTGCGACGATAGTCGCCCGGAAGGTTTGATCTGGTTGCAGTGCTTCATTCAGGTGTTTCTTCGGATAGCTTCCTGATCTGCCGGTCGTGCATCCTGCCCAGCAAAGCCAGCGCGGCGATGGCGCCAATCAGCGCATAAGCCATGTCCGACTGGGTATCCCAGGCATAGCCCTGCGTCCCGAGAAAGGCCTCGGCCGCTTCTTCCGACACAAGCGCTACCCACCACTCGATCAGTTCGTAGAGCGCACTGATCGCCAGGCAGATGCAGACGACGATGAAGAACAGCCACTTCCCCTGTGCGACTATGGCATTGCGGATCAGGATTTCCCGCGCCACGATGGCCGGGACGAAGCCCTGGGCGAGGTGGCCGAGCTTGTCGTAGTTGTTGCGCTGCCAGCCAAAATAATCCCTGAGCGGGTCGAGCAGAGGCACTTCGGCATAGGTGTAATGCCCGCCGATCATCAGGATCAGGCAGTGAATCAGGATCAGGAAATAGGCCAGGGGCGTGAAGGGGAAGCGGCGGCGCGTGGCCGCCAGCAGCACGAAGGCAATCATTGCCGGCAGGACTTCGAGCAGCCAGGTGAGGGTATCCTTGGGGTGGGTGACCGACCAGATCAGGGTGGCGAAATAGACCGTGACCCAGAGTGCGGCCATGGCGGGAGTGGATTTATTCGGTCTGGTCAACGCTGTCCCACGGTTCCAGCTTGTAGCGTGGTGGCTTGCTCATCAGATAGAGCACGATGCCGCAGCTGAGGAAAAACAGGGTGGTGGCGAACATGCTGGCGGTGACGACATCGCTGGCGCCGCGAGTGGCCAGGAGATAGATGAGGATCACCAGGCTGATGGACATGCTGAAGAAGGAGGCGACGGCGAAGCCGAAAGCGATTTTTCTGCCGATGGTGCGGGGGGTCATTGAGGTTCCTTGGTTGGGGGTAATCAGGGGATTCAGGCTTCGTAGTCGACGACGCGGCGCTCGCCGCGGACCGACTTCACGAAGGGGACGACTTCGTTGTGCGCAGGGTGCACCTGGTAGGCCCGCAGTGCGGCATTGCTCTCGAATTCGGAGTACAGCACCACGTCGGAGGACTCGCCTTCCTTGCTGAAATCGATGCCGACTTCCAGTTTGAGCAGGCCGGGGATTCGGCCGTTGAGGCTTTCCAGCTGGCGCTTCAGTTCCTGCGCGTTGGCCGCCTTGTCTCCAGCATCTTCCCGCAGCCGCCACATGACGATGTGCTTGATCATCACTTTTCTTCCTTTTCGCCGCTGCCGAAATCGCAGCGGATATTTTTCAGTTCGTTGCGATAGGCGCTCCCATCGCCGTAATCGGTGAAGCGGCTGTAGCGCGAATGGGCCTGAAGTATGCGCTGGGCGTGCTTGATCGGGCACCAGTACTGCTCCGTCCGCGCCACGATTTCCTTCGCGTAGGACATCAGGCCATTGGCGTAGGAGCAATAGCCGCAGTTGATCTTCTCGAGGAGGTTCAGGTAGGCGAGGTCCTGATGGTCGAAGATCAGGTAGTCGCTGCGCCTGACCTTGGGAATGCCGTAAATCGGGAAGCAGATGAACTGGTACAGAAAGACGAACGCATCCAGCAGCAGCAGCGGGAAGATCATTGGATAAATGATCGGTGCGGTGAAGATATGGCGCGGTTTCGCGTGCAGGACGTAGCGCAGCAGGCTGGTTCTGAGCTGCTTGTGCTTCAGCCGGACTTCATTTTCGAAAAGTGCCTTGCGGTTTTCCAGGCTGAAGCGCAGCTCGTCCCGCTTTTTGGCGAGCTCAAGCTCGAGTTCCTCCTCGAGTCCCCTGATCCGCTCGATCAGTTCACTGATCTGCGGCGCCATCGGCTTATTTTGCGGTGAGTATGGTCAGCGTCGACTGAAGCGCCTCGGCCACTTCGCGACCGAGCACGGTGAGGTAGCCGCCGTCGGCCAGGGTCACCAGTTTCTTGTCGTGCAGCCGCTGCACTGCGGCGATCACCGTGGGCTCGGCATCTTTGTGTACCTTGATGCCTTCCTGCATGGTATCGAGGTCGAAGTGCGCGAGGAAGTTCAGTTCTGCGACGAGGTCGGGGGTCAGTTTTGGAGGTGGTATCAACATGGTGTGCCTTTCTTGGAAGTCGCTATAAAAGGCGATTAACCGCCGATGCACACCGATAAACGCAGATAAAACATGGTGTTATTGACTCTCCCGCTGTCACCCAAAAGGCGAGTGGAAAGTTTTTTGTAATGC
>JAUYSN010000354.1 GCA_030696235.1 Sulfuricella sp.
TCAATCCCCCTTTTACAAAGGGGGAGGATGCCTATCTGTGTTACATCCACGCGATTCAGCATGACTGCCTGCTACTCTTCCCCACCCAGGGACGCCAGCTGTTCCGCCTGGTGCTCGGCCATCAGCGCACCGACCAGTTCGTCCAGGTCGCCGTCCATGATCTGCTCGATCTTGTACAGGGTGAGGTTGATGCGGTGGTCGGTGATGCGCCCCTGCGGGAAGTTGTAGGTGCGGATGCGTTCGGAGCGGTCGCCGCTGCCGATCAGCGACTTGCGCGTGGCGGCCTCCTTGGACTGGCGCTCGCGCAACTGCACATCCATGATGCGCGCCGCCAGCACCGACATCGCCTGCGACTTGTTCTTGTGCTGCGAGCGGTCGTCCTGGCACTCCACCACAATGCCGGTCGGCAGGTGGGTAATGCGCACCGCCGAGTCGGTCTTGTGGATGTGCTGGCCGCCGGCGCCCGAGGCGCGGTAGGTGTCGATCCTGAGGTCGGCGGGGTTGAGGTTCACTTCCGCCAGTTCATCCGCTTCCGGCATGATGGCGACGGTGCAGGCCGAGGTATGAATGCGCCCCTGGGTTTCGGTCGCCGGCACGCGTTGCACGCGGTGTCCGCCGGACTCGAACTTGAGCTTGGAATAGGCGCCCTGGCCGATAACCTTGGCGATGATCTCCTTGTAGCCGCCCATTTCGCCCAGGCTTTCCGACAGGATTTCCACTTTCCAGCGCTGTCTTTCGGCGTAGCGCGCATACATGCGGAACAGGTCGCCGGCGAACAGGGCCGACTCGTCGCCGCCGGTGCCGGCGCGGATTTCCAGGAAAATATTGCGTTCGTCGTTGGGGTCCTTCGGCAGCAGCAGCTTTTGCAGGTCGATTTCAATCTGCGCCAGCTGCTCCCTGGCGCTTTGTGCCTCGTCCTCGGCAAACGCCTTCATCTCCGGGTCGGCTAGCATTTCCTGGGCGGTTTTCAGGTCCAGCTCGGCTTGCTGGAAGCGCTGGTAGAGCTCGACCACCGGCGTGATTTCGGAATGCTCGCGGGTGAGGCGGCGATAGTTATCCATGTCCGACGTGGCGTCGTTGCTGCTCAGACGCTGGGTTAGTTCAACCAGGCGATCGGCAAGCTGGTCGAGCTTGGATTGGATAGAGGGTTTCATGGTTTTGAGAAAAAAGCTTCACCACGAATGGCACGAATAAGCACAAATAGGCACGAATGAAAAACCGCGTGCTTGCCTGTGTCTTGTATTCGTGAATATTCGTGGAAATTCGTGTTATTCGTGGTCAGGATTTTCATTCCGGGTGAATGTGATACAAACGGCGCAGCAGCGCTTCGAGCTGGGCGCGGTCTTCTCCGCTGGCGTGGTTGAGGGCGTGGCTGGAGTCGTGCAGGAATTTGTTGGCCAGCGCCCGGCTCATCTGCTCGAGCACTTCGCGCGGGTCTTCTCCCTTGTCGAGCAGGCGCTGGGCGCGTTCCAGCTCATGGCGGCGCTGCCGTTCAGCGTGGTCGCGCAGGGCGCGGATGGTGGGCACGACGCTGCGCGTATCCATCCAGTGCATGAAGTCTTCCACCTGAACCTCGATGATCGCCTCGGCTTCCTCGGCGGCCAGCTGACGATTGCCGAGACCGGCCTCGATCACCTGGGCGAGGTCGTCCACGGTGTAGAGGAACACATCGTCCAGCTCGCCGACCTCGGCCTCGATGTCGCGCGGCACGGCCAGGTCCACCATGAATATCGGCCGGTGCTTGCGCTGCTTGATGACGCGCTCGACCAGGCCTTTGCCCAGAATCGGCAGGGGGCTGGCGGTGGAGGTGACGATGATGTCGTGGGTGGCGAGGTGGTCCGGCAGTTCGTTCAGGGTGATGGCGCTGCCGCCCAACCGCAGGGCCAGCGCGCTGGCGCGCTCCAGGGTGCGGTTGGCGACGGTGATGTGCCTGGGGTGATGCGCCGCGAAATGATTGGCGCACAACTCGATCATCTCGCCCGCGCCGATGAACAGGACGCGCTGTTCGCTGATCGAGGGGAAGATGCGTTCCGCCAGCCGCACCGCGGCGGCGGCCATGGAAACGCTGTTGGCGCCGATCTCGGTCTGGGTGCGGACTTCCTTGGCAACCGAAAAGGTGCGCTGGAACAGCTTGTGCAGCAGCGTGCCCAGAGTGCCGGCGCGTTCTGCGGTGTTTACCGCCTGTTTCAGCTGGCCGAGAATCTGGGTTTCGCCCAGCACCATCGAGTCCAGCCCGCTGGCGACGCGGAAGGCGTGCTTGACCGCCTCGTCCTGCGGCAGGGTGTAGAGATGCGGCTCGATGGCCTGTTTTTTGATGTGGTGGTAGTCCGCCAGCCATTCGATGGCTTGCTGCGGGCTGTCGGTGTTGCAGTAGATTTCAGTGCGGTTGCAGGTGGAAAGAATCGCCGCCTCTTTCACCGGACGGTGCCCGACCAGGTCGTGCAGCGCCTGTTCCAGGGTTTCAGCGTGGAAGGCGACCTGTTCGCGAACTGCCAGGGGCGCGGTTTGGTGATTGATTCCGAGGGTGAATAACTGCATGGATCAATTGTGCACTTTTCGCCACGGGCTTGGCAAGGAGGGGTGCCGTTCAATGAGGCAGCACCCAAAGATGGTGGTGACCAAGGGCAAACCCCTACTAAGGGGATTTTCACTCACTAGAAATTCTGGTGGCCCGGGGCGGAATCGAACCACCGACACAAGGATTTTCAATCCTCTGCTCTACCGACTGAGCTACCGGGCCGTGCTGTTTAAGCGGAACTGATTTTACTCGGAATGAAAGATCAAACCGGCTAAAACCAAAGCGCGCTATTAAAGCCTTAAACCGGGGATTAGTCAAGAACAGATTGCCGCGCGCCGGTCAGGTGATTAATGGGAAAGAGGAGGGAATTCGGCGCGCACCCGGAGTCCGCCAGCCGGTGTGGCACGGGAAAAGGCAATGCGGGCCCGGTGAATTTCCGCAATGCGCAGGGCGATGGACAATCCCAGCCCGACACCCTCTGCCAGAGTCGGGCTGAAGCGGCTGAAGCGCTGACCCAGTTGGGCGAGCTGCTCGTCCGGAACGCCGGGGCCGCTATCGCAGACATCGAGTTGATGAGCTGAATTCTTCAGGATTCTTATCGCCACAGTTATATGCCCCCCTACTGGCGTATAACGGATGGCGTTGTCCAGCAGGTTGCGCACCAGCACGCGCAGAAGGTCGGGCGAGCCTGAAATGGGCGCGCTGTCTTCTCCATTCAGTTCCAGTTCGATATTTCTGGCGAGAGCCTCGGGCCCCAGTTCGGCGCAGCATTCGCGCGTCACTGCGGCAAGGTCTACCGGTTCGAGGTGAGTCGAGGAGGAAAGCTCGTCGAGCCGGGCCAGTGTCAGCAACTGCCCGACCAGATGGCTCATCCGGTCCATGCCCTGCAATGCCTTGTGCAGGCTTTCCAGGCGTTCCGCAGGCTCATCGGTCAGCATGGCTGCCTGTACTTGCGCCCGTAATGCGGCAAGGGGGGTGCGCAGTTCGTGCGCGGCGTCGCTGGTGAAGCGCCGCTCGTTCTCCAGCGTTGCGGCAACGCGGGTGAGCAGTTGGTCGAGCGCATCGAGGACCGGTTGGATTTCCTTCGGCGTGTCGTCAAGGTGTATCGGATCCAGCCGTTCCGGTGAGCGCAAGTTCAGCTCCTGCGCCAGTTTGCGCAGGGGGCGCAGACCGAAGCTGATCGCCAGCAGTGCGGCAAAGGCCAGCAGCGGAATCCCGAACAGGAAGGGCTGCAGGTTGTGCCAGGCAACTTCCCTGGCGAGATCGTTGCGCGCCAGGTCGTTTTGGCCGACGACCACTTCCAGCTCGCGCCTGGGGTCGCTCTGCCGATAGTAGCGCCAGCGTTCTCCCTGCCATTCGCCATGGCTGAAGCCCTCTTCCGGTAACAAGTCGGGCAGCGCCGTCGCAGACTTGCCGGAATGCAGGAGCAGGCGAGGTTGATCGTGTTCCGTACTCCATACCTGAAAGGCCAGGGCGCGCTGGTATTTGTGGGCGATCGGCCCGGTGCTTTCGGTTTCGTCGTCATCGGCATGGATGGCGACGGCGAGTAAGGTCTGCCCAAGTTGGGCGAGCTGGGCATCAAAAATTTCGTCCACCTCGTGGAGCGCATTCTTGTAGCTTTCATAACCCGCGAGCAAGCCAAACAGCGTCACCGCGACCAGCATCAGGGCAACCAGCCGCGCCTGCAGGGAGAGTTTCCTGAAATTCAAGGCTGGCGCTCCACGCTATAGCCGATGCCGCGCAGGGTGCGGATGAAATCGGCGCCCAGTTTTTTGCGCAGGTGGTGAATGAATACCTCGATGGTGTTGCTTTCGACGCTGCCGCCCCAGCCGTAAAGGCTCTCTTCGAGTTGCGCGCGGGTGAGGACGCGGCCGGCGTTTTGCATCAGCTGCACGAGAATGGCGAATTCCCTGGCCGACAGCTCGACCGGCTCGCCCCCGCGCCATGCCTGATGCGCCGCCGGGTCAACCTCGATGGCGCCGATGCACAGGCGCGCCGTGGCATGGCCGCCGGAACGCCGGATCAGCGCGTGCAGCCGCGCCGCCAGCTCTTCCATGTCGACCGGCTTGACCACGTAATCGTCCGCACCCAGGCCGAATCCCTTGAGTTTGTCCGATTTTTCGTCGCGGGCGGTCAGGATCAGAACGGGAGCCCGCAAGCCGGATTCCCGCGCCGAGCGCAGCACGGCAAGGCCGTCGAGCTGTGGCAATCCGAGGTCAAGCACTACTGCGGCGTAAGCCTCGCTCGTTAGTGCATGCAGGGCCTGCCGGCCATCGCACAGCCAGTCAACGGTGAAACCCAGATGGCCGAGACTTTTCTGGATGCCGTCACCGAGCAGGGTGTCGTCCTCGACCAGCAGAACTCTCATCGCGGTGCCTTCACAACTCTCCAGTTCATTAAGCATCGGTTAAGACTCATGGTTCACACTCTGTTCCGAGCCTCAGGCAAAGAGCTTGCAGCCCGGGAAATGTTGGGTAGATAAAGGAGATTGTATTATGACTGCAAAGAAAATAGGTATCGCCATTGTGTTTATTGTAGGCGCTGGCGTCGCCTATGCGGAAACGCCATCCAGCCTGATTGCCGGTTACACGGCAGAGGCCGCGCGCGCCACGCCGGGTTTTTCCCCTTCAGCGGAGCGCGGTCAGGGGCTTTTTACGCGCAAATGGGGCGTGTCGCAAACCATGCCGAGTTGCGCGACCTGCCATAGCGATCAGCCCGCGGCGGAAGGCAAGCATGTCGTGACCAGCAAGCGCATCGCCCCGCTTTCCCCCGCCGTAAACCCGGAACGCTTCGCCAGTTCGGCCAAGGTCGAGAAATGGTTCCGTCGCAACTGCCAGGAGGTGGTCGGGCGCGAGTGCAGCGCCGCGGAAAAAGCCGATTTTATTCAATTTGTCAGTAAAGGAGGCCGGGTATGAAATCGCTCATTGCCATTCTTTTGATTGCGCTCTCATCTTCGGCGCTGGCCGATAGCCACAAGCTTGCAGTGCCCAGCAACCCGCAATGGAAGACCGAGTGCGGCAGCTGCCACATGGCCTATCCGCCCCAACTGCTGACGGCGGAAAACTGGCGGCAGATGATGAAAGGGCTGGATCGCCACTTTGGCGCAAACGCTACACTGGATGTGAAAGAAAATGCCGAAATACTGGCCTTCCTCGAGCGCTATGCGGCGCGGGATCAGAAGTACAGTGCGAACACGCTGCGCATCAGCGACACGGCGTGGTTTCAGCGCAAGCACCGCGAGGTGTCGAATTCAGTCTGGTCGCATGCCAAGGTTAAAAGCCGCGCCAACTGCACCGCCTGCCATGTCACTGCCGAGCGCGGCGACTGGTCGGAGCACAGCATCCGCATGCCTGACGGGCGGCGCTGGGAATAAACTTTGAAAAGCGGTTTCACCGCAAAGGACGCGAAGGTTCGCAAGGTAAAACCATGAGTTGAAATACCTTCCCCCTCGGGTTGACCGATCAAGAGGTTTAAGGCCCTTGAATTCCTTTGCGTCCCTTGCGTCCTTTGCGGTAAAACGCCGTTTTTTAGAATGAAGTGAGGACAATATGAACAAAATTCTGGTGTGGGACCTGCCGACGCGCGTCGGCCACTGGCTGCTGGCGGCGAGTTTCGCCGTGGCTTGGCTGAGCGGGGATAGCGAGGAATGGCGCCTGGTTCACGTCGCAGCCGGGTATACCATGGTGGCCGTGCTGGCTTTCCGGGTATTCTGGGGAATCGCCGGTACACGTTACGCACGCTTCACCTCGTTTCTGTTTTCACCGCGGCAGGCGCTGGATTATCTGACCGGGTTGTTGCGCGGACAGAAGAGCCACTGGGTCGGCCACAACCCGGCAGGCAGCTATGCGATCTATCTGCTGATCCTGCTCGGATTCGCCACGGCAGGCAGTGGTTGGGCGACCTATGATGAGCTTGGCGGCGAATGGCTGGAGGAATTCCACGAATTCCTGGCCAGCACTATGCTGGCCGTGGTCGGCTTGCATGTGGCCAGTGTTGTGGTGAGCGGATTCCTTCATCGCGAGAACCTGGTGCGCAGCATGATCAACGGCTACAAGATCGGGCACAGTGAAGAGGCGATTTCTTCAAGCCGGATGTTGTGGGCGGTGTTGCTGGTCGGGCTCGCCGGATGGGCGGCGGTGGCGGCTTTCTTGCCCTGAGTTGAAAACTCAGGCGGTCTTAGCATTCAAGCCCGTGCAGGGCGCAGAGGTAGCGCTTGAGGAACGCCAGTACCAGCCACAGCCAGAACAGCAGGAAAAAGGCCAGGAAAGGAAGGTGCCGGTCGATGACGAAGCGCGGCGTGACCAGACGCATCAGCTTGAGGACCGGAGCGGTGACAACCTGGAACAGGCGGTAGACGAAGTTGTTGTCGCGCTTGCTGCCGGCCAGCACCGCCAGCAGGCCCTGGCCGAATAGGGCGAGGCCGGCGACTTCCACCAGCGTGCGCAGGATGCTGATTAGCAATATTTCGAATTGAGCCATAGCGCTGAATTCTAGCCGATATCGCTATCGCCGCATACTCCTATTGCGGTGTTTCTGGCTTACAGGGAGAATGCATTTTCCCCATCGTAAGGATATCCCATGAATTTCGAGCAATGGCGCCATTATCTGCGCGGTCTGGCGTTTGAGACATTCAAGAAGCCAGTGCGCGCCATCGAGGAATATCGGCTGGCGCTCAAACACAATCCGGGTTTTGTTCAGGCCGCGCTGTATCTGGGTTATCTGCACGCTGCGCGCGGCGAGTACGACGAGGCGGAGGATAATTTCCTGATCGGCCTGCGGCTCAAGCCCAATGCCGATGTCTATTTCAATCTAGGCTTCATCCGCGACAAGGCAGGGCGCAAGGAACAGGCAGTCGAGGCCTTTCGCGAGGCGGTCCGGCTAAAACCCACGCTCGATCGCGCCTGGTACGGCATGGGGCTTGCTCTTGGCGCGCTCGGCCGGCATCAGGAAGCAGCCCAGGCGCTGGAAGAGGCGGGGCGATTGCAGCCGATGAACGGGCACGCCTGGTATGCGCTCGGCATGGCCTATCATCATGCCCACCAACCGGAAAAGGTGAAGGAAGTGGCGCTGCACATGGTGCGTTTCGATCCGGCCATGACCCGCCAGTTGATCAAGGAAGCCGAGCGCGCCGATCTGGCGCATCTGGTGCAGGATTTGCAGTTGTAATTATCCTAAAAACGGCATTTCACCGCAAAGGACGCGAAGGTTAGCAAATGAAACGGGGTAGGCAGGGATGGGCGGCCTGTCGCCCAACTCGCAAAAACAAACCCGTGGGCATATCGAAATAATCCGTTCCCCCTTTGCGAACCTTCGCGTCCTTTGCGGTGAATGATTTTGGGTTGCCGAATGTAAATCTTGGAATAATCCAATTCGACGGCATCAAAAAAACAAGGCCCGCTTGCGCGGGCCTTGTTCCTCAGCTCCGGGCCGGAGCCCGGGTGATGCCTGGATCAGGCGGCTGCGGTGCTGATATCCCCTTCCAGGTTGGGATAACGCACGTGGTCCACCAGTTCCTGAACTTCCTTGCTTGGAGCAGGGCTGATCAGGCTGCCGACGACCACGCCGATAATGCCGGCGGAAATGCCGAAGATGCCGGCGGAGATCGGTTCGATGTCCCACCATTTCGGTGCGTTCACCCCGAAGAACGGGTAGGTCATGTACATGTAGTACATGCAGATGCCCAGCCCGCCCGTCATGCCGAGGATTGCGCCGAGCTTGTTGGCGCGTTTCCAGAACACGCCCAGCACCAGTGCCGGGAAGAAGCCCGACGCTGCCAGCGAGAACGCCGCACCCACCAGGAACAGGATGTCGCCCGGTTTCAGCGAAGTCACCCAGGCCGCGGTGAGAGCCACCACCAGCAACAGCCCCTTGGATACCGTTATGCGGCGGGTTGTGCTGGCGTGCGGGTCGATCATCTTGTAGTAGACGTCGTGCGACAGCGCGTTGGCGATGGTGAGCAGCAGGCCGTCAGCGGTGGAAAGCGCCGCAGCCAGACCGCCCGCCGCCACCAGACCCGAGATCACGTAGGGCAGGCCGGCGATTTCCGGCGTGGCCAGCACGATCAGGTCGGTGCCGATGGTGATTTCGGCGAGCTGCACGATGCCGTCCTTGTTGATGTCGGTGATGCTCATCAAGGTCTTGTCCACTGAAGCCCAGGCGTTGACCCAGGCCGGCAGGTCGGAGAAGTTCGAGCCGACCAGCAGGTGGTAGATGTCGAACTTCGCCAGTACCGCCAGGGCGGGAGCGGTGAAGTACAGCAGGAAAATGAAGAACAGCGACCAGAACACCGACTGACGCGCTTCCTTCACCGATGGCGTGGTGTAGTAGCGCATCAGGATGTGCGGCAGCGCGGCGGTACCCACCATCAGGCACAGCACCAGGGCGAGGAAGTTCTTGCGCTTCTTGTTCGACTCCTTGTCGTCTTCGGCCTTGGCGGTGGCGATTTCTTCAGGCGTCGCCGCAGGGTTGGTCGTGAGCAGTTTCTTCTCGGCGCCTTTGCCTGCGAACGGTTCGGCGTGGGCCTTGACCGGTGCAGTCTTGGCCTTGGCGCCGTCAGCGGCTTTCTTCCAGGCTGCCTTGGCCGCAGCGGGGTCGGCCGGGAAGTCCTTGACCGACTTCTCGGCCGCCTCGATGGCTTTCGCATCAGGAGCGGGCGCAGCCTTGAGATCGGCCAGCTTGATTTCGACCTTGGCTTTCTCTTCAGCCAGGTAGGCGGCGCCGCCAGTTTCCAGCGCCTTCAACTTGGCTTCCGCATCTTCCTGTTTTTTCTTGAAGATGCTACGGACCTCCGCCTCAGCCTTGCCCAGAACGGTGCTGGGATCGTTCAGCTCGTTCTCCTTGACAGTCACCTTTTGCAGCACCTTTCCATAAGCGATCTGCGGGATCGGGTTGCCGGTATGCACCACCGACAGCCACACCACCGGGATCATGTAGGCGACGATCAGGATGATGTACTGAGCCACCTGGGTCCAGGTCACCGCGCGCATGCCGCCAAGGAAGGAACACACCATGATGCCGGCCAGGCCGACGAACACCCCGACCTGGAACTCGAGCCCGGTGAAGCGGCTGGTGATCAGGCCGACACCGTAGATCTGCGCGATCACGTAGGTGAAGGAACAGACGATCGCGGCAAATACGCCGATGGTGCGCGGAATGTTGCCGCCGTAACGGGCGCCGAGAAAGTCGGGGATGGTGAACTGGCCGAATTTGCGCAGGTAGGGCGCGAGAAACAGCGCCACCAGGCAGTAACCGCCGGTCCAGCCCATTACGAACGCCAGGCCGACATAGCCTGAGGCATATAGCGTGCCGGCCAAGCCGATGAAGGAGGCGGCAGACATCCAGTCGGCGCCGGTCGCCATGCCATTGAAGAAGGCCGGCACGCGGCGGCCGGCGACATAGTACTCGGAAACGTCGGCGGTCCGGGACATGATACCGATGCCGGCGTAGAGACCGATGGTGGCGAACAGGAAGATGTAGCCGAGAACCTTATTGGGCACCCCCATCTGTTCGAGGATGGCCAGCACGATCACGAAGGCGATGAAGCCGCCGGTGTAGAAGGTGTAGTATTTCTTCAGCTGGGAAAAAAATGCGGATTGGGATTGCGCTTGGGCCATGATTACTCCTCCCCTTCGTGGACGCCGTATTCTTTGTCCATGTTGTTCATGTAGCGGGCGTAGAACCAGATGATCGCGACATAGATGATCAGGGAGCCCTGAGCGCCAAAATAAAAGCCCAACGGGAATCCAATAAAGGTGATTTCGTTGAGCTCGCGGGCGTAAAAGCTGAATACGAAGGTGACGATGAACCAGATCGCCAGCAGAAGCGCCGTGATCTTGAGGTTCCTGTGCCAGTACTCCTTGTGTTTCTCGGTTAATTGCATCTTGCCTCCTCCTGAAACCGACAGATTTTTTTTAAGACCAGGAGCGGTGCTGCCGTCCCTGGCCAACCGACTTCTTATTGCATGATCCCGTGGTGGCGTTGCTCCCACCTGTTCGAGACATGGGCGGAAGTATAGAAGCAAAAAAACCCGGATGTAAAGCTTTTCCGGTCAACTGATCTGTCTTGTGTCTTATAGCTTAGCTATGAAACCGGATGTTGATCAGTTTGTCCGGTTTAGCCAGCGTTGCGCTTTTTCCAATTCAATTAATCCCTTAAGGTCCTCAATGCCGTTTTGCCGT
>JAUYSN010000362.1 GCA_030696235.1 Sulfuricella sp.
TGATCGAGCCAGCGTAGCTAATGTAGGGTGGATGAGCGCAGCGTTATCCACCGCATGAATTACCAAACGTCGGAAGGCGCTACGCTTTTCCGACCTACATATCTCACTGGGTATCGCAAAAAAACGTAGATGCCACTTTTAATCGCACCCGTTAGCAAATGCGCTCTTTACGCGTTCCCCATATTAGGACATATTTGCTCTTTTTCAAAGCAACCAGGGCATGACCAAGATTACTGTTTCCGCCAAAGACCTTTCCCGCAGCTACGGTGCCCGCTCCGCCGTACGGAACATCGACTTCGAACTGCGCCAGGGCGAGGTGCTGGGCCTGCTGGGGCCGAACGGCGCCGGAAAGACGACCACCCTGCAAATGCTGGCGGGATGCCTGGCTCCCAGCACCGGCACCATCGAAATCTGCGGCATCAACCTGCTGGAGCAACCGCGCCAAGCCAAGGCGCTGCTCGGCTATCTGCCGGAAACCCCGCCCCTGTACCGGGAGCTGACCGTGGATGAATATCTCCGCCTTGCCGCGCGACTGCACCGCATTCCCAAGAACGAAATCGCCGCTGCCGTCAACAAAGCCAAGCAGCGCTGCGGCCTGTCCGAAGTCGGGAAACGCCTGGTCGGCAATCTGTCCAAAGGCTACCAGCAGCGGGTGGGCATCGCCCAGGCGATCGTGCACAACCCGCGCGTGGTGATCCTGGATGAACCCACCGTCGGCCTCGACCCGATCCAGATCCGCGAGATCCGCAGCCTGATCCGCGAGCTGGGCGGTGAGCACAGCGTGATCCTGTCCACCCACATCCTGCCGGAGGTGGAAAGCGTGTGCGACCGCATCCAGATCATGAACCGGGGCAAACTGGTATTCGGCGGCGACATCGCCGAACTGAAGCAGACCTATCCGGAGCAGGCCAACCTGGAAGAAGTCTTCATCCAACTGACCCAACAAGAGGAAAAAGCATGATCTTCACCATTGCCGCCAAGGAACTGAAAATCCTGTTCAGCGGGCCGATGGCCTGGATTATCCTGGCCGTGCTGGAGATCATCCTCGCCTATTTTTTTCTGAACCAGGTCGATGCCTTTCTGACGATCCAGCCGCAGCTGACCGCCCTCGCCAATCCACCGGGCGTTACCGAGCTGATTGTGACGCCCCTGTTCGGCAACGCCGCGATCATTTTGCTGATGGCGGTACCGCTCCTGAGCATGCGCCTGATCGCCGAAGAGCGGCGCAACCAGACGCTTAATCTATTGCTGAGCGCGCCGGTTTCGGTCAGCGAGATCATCCTCGGCAAATTCCTCGGCCTGATGGCTTTCCTCTCCCTGTTTATCGGCCTGGCCGCGCTGATGTCGCTGTCGCTGTATGCCGGCGCAACGCTCGACCTGGGGCTGCTGGCCGGCAACATCGTCGGCCTTGTGCTGCTGGCGGCCAGCTTCGCCGCGCTCGGCCTGTTCATTTCCAGCCTCACCGCGCACCCGATCATCGCCGCGATTGGCAGCTTCGGCGCACTGCTTGGCCTGTGGATCATCAATATGTCGGCGCGTGACGCCGACAGCTGGCTGCATACCCTTTCGCTGCTGAAGCATTTCGAATCGTTCAACCGCGGCATCATCGCCAGCGCCGATGCCGCCTACTTCGTGCTGTTCATCGCTTTGTTCTTGGTGCTGGCGGTGCGCCGGCTCGACAACGACAGGACGCACGGCTAATGAAAACCAGCAACCCATCCCGCTTCCAGTTGCGCCTGCAAAGCGCAATCTTTCTGGTCCTGTTTCTGATCGCCGTCGGCCTGCTGGTCACCCTTTCCCGCGAATACACGGCGCAATGGGACATCACCCGCAACAGCCGCAACTCGCTAAGCCAGGCCAGCATCGACGTACTCAAGAGCCTGCCCGGCCCGGTCACTATCACCGCCTACGCCACCCAGCAGGATCCCCGGCTCGGCGATGTGCGCAAGATCATTCGCGAATTCGTCAGCCTCTACAGCCTTGCCAAGCCCGATCTCACGCTCAAGTTCATCGATCCGGCGGAACAGCCCCAGCAAACGCGGGCGGCCGGCATCCAGGCCAACGGCGAAATGGTGGTGGAATATCAGGGACGCAGCGAGCACCTCACCAACCTGAACGAGCAGATGCTGACCTCTCTCCTTACCCGGCTGGCCCGCGCCGGCAAGCGCATGGCGTTCTACCTGGACGGACACGGCGAACGCAAGCTCGACGGCATGGCCAACCACGATCTCGGCGATTTCGGCAGGAAGCTGGAAGCCAAGGGCTTCAAGACGGCAAGCCTCAACCTCACCCTGGCCCAGGACGTGCCCGACAACGCCAGCCTGCTGATGATCGCCAGCCCGCAAGTGGATCTGATGCCTGGCGAAGTGGAAAAGCTGAAGAAATTCCTGGAAAAGGGTGGCAACCTGCTGTGGCTGATCGACCAGGAGCCGCTGCACGGATTGCAGCCGCTGGCTGAAAAGCTTGGGCTGGTGCTGACGCCCGGCACGGTGGTGGACCCCGCCGCCCAGCAGCTCAACGCCGCTCCGACCATTGCCCTGGGCGCCGTTTACGGCCGTCATCCGGCGACACTGGGCTTCAATCTGGTCACGGCATTCCCCTACGCCCGCACTATCGGCTCCAGCGAAGGAAAAGACTGGCAGGCGACCTCCTTGGTCGAAGTCGCACCGCAGGGCTGGATTGAAACCGGCAAGCTCGACGGGACCATGGCCTACGACAAGAACCGCGACACGCCTGGGCCGGCAACCATCGCCATCGCCCTTGAACGCAGCGTGGAAGACAAAAACCAGAGGGTCATCGTGGTCGGCAACGGCGGTTTTCTCTCCAACACCTATCTCGGCAACGGCGGCAACCTCGACCTCGGCCTCAACCTGTTCAACTGGCTGGCCGGGGACGACACCCTCATCACCATCCCGACCAAGGCCGCCCAGGACACCAGCCTTAACTTGAGCAAGAGCGCCGCAGCGGTGATCGCCATCGGCTTTCTCATCGTCCTGCCGCTGTTATTTATTGGCATCGGCATCGGCACCTGGTGGCGACGGCGCAAGGCATGAAGTCCCAAGGCATTAAATCTATGGCCCTGCTGAATCTCGCGCTGGCCGCGCTGGTCGCCGTCCTGATTCTGCTGGTCTGGCTCAAGCCCAGACCCATGACCCCGACGGAATTCAAGCTCTCCACCCTCGCCAGCGCCAGTATCAACCGCATCGCCATCGAAAAGCCCGGCCAACCGGCAATCGTGCTGCAAAGAAATCCGGCCGGCTGGCGGCTGAGCGCTCCATTCCAGGCGCGCGCGGATGGAACGGCGGTCGGACGCATACTGGAAACCCTCGCCGCCTCCAGCCTCCAACGCTTCCCCGCCACCGACATTGGCCGCTTCCAGCTCGACAACCCCCTGCTACGGCTCACGCTCAACGACCAGGAATTCAGCTTCGGCACGCAGAACACGCTGACCGGCGAGGTCTACGTCGCCACGAATGGCGGCGTCCATCTGGTCGCGCCCAGCTATCTCGCTTATGCGATGAAGATGCCTGCCGATTTCGCCGCCCGCGCCTTTTTGGCTGAGGAAGAAAAGCTGGCCGGCTTCGAGTTTGCGGATCTGAAGCTCAGCCAGAACAGCGATGGCAAATGGTCGGCCTCCCCTGCCCGCCCGAACTTGAGCCAGGACGACATCAACCGCTGGGTGGACGAATGGCGTCACGCCTCCAGCCTGGTTACCCAGCCCTACGACGGCACACCCCCGCAGGAATCCTTCACCCTGCGCCT
>JAUYSN010000392.1 GCA_030696235.1 Sulfuricella sp.
CCATCGACCGTCCCGGCGGGTTCCGCCACAAGGCGCCGTTCCCGCGGCCGATTCCCCCCTGCGCCAAGACGCCGAAGGGGCCGGAAGGAGTGCGAGCCAATACGCCGCTGGGCGGCATGGCGCTGGGCTGGCCGGCCGAGCCGGACGACCTGTTCGTTGACGACAAGGGCGAGCCGGTGCGGCTCGACAAAGCGTTTTCCTGGGAATACCCGCTCGCCGTCCACGGCCTGATGCACAACGCTATCACCAACGCCTGGCGCGGCGATCCCTATCCGATCGACACCATGCTGATCTTCATGGCGAACATGGCGTGGAATTCGGCGATGAATACGGTGCAGGTGCGTGACATGCTGAAGGACAAGCGCGAGGATGGCGAGTACAAGATCCCCTTCCTGATCGTGTGCGACGCCTTCCAGTCGGAGATGACCGCCTTTGCCGATCTGGTGTTGCCGGATACGACTTATCTCGAACGCCATGATGTGATGTCCATGCTCGACCGGCCGATCTCGGAATTCGACGGCCCCGTGGATTCGGTGCGTATTCCAGTGGTACCGCCTACAGGCGAGTGCAAGCCGTTCCAGGAGGTGCTGATCGAGCTGGGCTCGCGCCTCAAGCTGCCGGTGTTCGTCAACCCGGACGGCTCGCGCAAGTACCGCGATTACCCCGATTTCATCACCAACTATGAAACCGAGCCGGGTTCCGGCATCGGCTTCCTCGCCGGCTGGCGCGGCAAGGGCGGGGAAAAATTCATGCGCGGCGAGCCCAATCCGCGCCAGTGGGAGATGTACGCCAAGAACAACTGCGTCTATCAATACCACCTGCCGCGTTCCTACCAGTACATGCGCAACTGGAATCAGGGCTATCTGGAATGGGCACAGCGCCACCGCCTGACGCGCTATGCGGAGCCGATCAACATCCATATCTATTCCGAAGTGCTGCAGAAATTCCGTCTCGCCGCCCAGGGCAAGACCGATGGTCGGCAGCCTCCCGAGCGCCTGAGGCAGCGCATAGAAACTTATTTTGACCCGCTGCCGTTCTACTATGAACCGCTGGAGATGCAGCTCAGTGACAACGCCAAATATCCGCTCAACGCGGTGACTCAGCGCCCGATGGCGATGTATCACTCGTGGGATTCGCAGAATGCCTGGCTGCGTCAGATTCATGCCCATAACTACCTGTTCGTGAATCCGTTGACCGCACAGGCCCAGGATATCGCCGACGGTGACTGGATCTGGGTCGAATCGATGCACGGCAAGGTGCGCTGCATGTGCCGTTACACCGAGGCGCTCGAACCTGGTACGGTGTGGACCTGGAACGCCATCGGCAAGGCCAAGGGAGCGTGGAACCTGGCGTTGGAAGCGAACGAGTCGGAAAAGGGTTTCCTGCTGAATCACCTGATTTCCGAAGAGCTGCCGGCCAACCATGATGGCGCTCACCTTTCCAACTCCGACCCGGTCACCGGGCAGGCGGCGTGGTACGACGTCAAGGTGAAAATCACCAAGGCGGCCGAGGGCGAGCCGGAACAGACCTCCCCGCAATTCGCACCGGTGCCTGCCGCGCCCGGTACCAGCAAGGTTCGGCGCGCCTGGCAGGCATTTTTTGCTGGAAAAGGAGAGTGGAAATGACCCAGCTCGCCCTGGTTATCGACCTCAATGTCTGTGTCGGCTGCCATGCCTGCGTCACCAGCTGCAAGGAATGGAATACCTCCGGTCCGGCGGGCGCCATGTCGGACGACCGTCCCTACGGCGCCGACCCGACCGGCACCTTCTTCAACCGGGTGCAGACTTACGAGGTCGGCAGCTTTCCCAGTACCGAGACGGTGCATTTCCCCAAATCCTGTCTGCATTGCGAGGAGCCGCCCTGCGTGCCGGTGTGCCCGACGGGCGCTTCGTACAAGCGCAAGGAGGACGGTATCGTGCTGGTGGACTACGACAAGTGCATCGGCTGCAAGTATTGCTCCTGGGCCTGCCCCTACGGCGCCCGCGAGATCGACGAGCACCAGAAGGTGATGAAGAAGTGCACCCTCTGCGTTGACCGGATTTACGACCAGTCCTTGCCGGAAGCCGAGCGCAAGCCGGCGTGCGTGCTGGCCTGCCCGACCAGTGCACGCCTGTTCGGCGACGTGCACGACTCGGAGTCGGCGGTTTCGGTGGCGATCCGGGAAAGCGGCGGTTATGCGTTGATGCCGGAGTGGGGCACCAAACCGTCCAACCACTACCTGCCAAGGCGCAAGACACAGATCAGGATACACACCGATGAACTGATGCGCGCCGACAACCCGCTCAAGAAAGAGCGTCTGCTGCCGCAACCGGACAAGAGCGAGCCGTCTCTGGACGACGTGACCAGCTGGTAAAAACCTGTTAACCACAGAGGCGCATATTATGTAGGTTGGGTTAGGCGCAGTTTTTTGCGCCGTAACCCAACAAACCCAATCATCCTTCTAAATGTTGGTTTTGCCTAGAGGCACCTACTTCTGGCGCTTAGAGGAACCTGCTTTTGGTGAATGTTTGGGTTTGTTGGGTTACGCGATAAGGCCGCTAACCCAACCTACATTTTTTGCGGTAAAGAATTGGAGAGTTATTCATGCATCCCACGTTTTCCGTGATTTTTCTCACCACCCTGATCGGCGCCGGCCAGGGGTTGTTCCTGGCTCTTTACACCGGCCAGGTTTATGCCTTTTTCCATTTGTTGCCGGCGCAGGCCGATGGCCGTTTTTATGCGATAGGCAGCCTGATCGCATTGCTGCTCCTGATCGGTGGGCTGGTGGCCTCCTTTTTCCACCTCGGTCATCCCGAGCGGGCTTGGCGCTCGGCGGCGAAATGGCGCACGTCCTGGCTGTCGCGCGAGGTGATCGTGTTGCCTGCGTTCATGGGCGTGGTGTTTCTCTATGCTGTGGCGCATAGCCTTGGCTTGCATGCCCCGCTCGTCACCCTCGGCACGCTGACTCTGGATGCGACGATGGTGCTCGGCGTGCTTGGTACGGTGCTGTGCTTCGTGTTGTTCATTTGCACTGCAATGATTTACGCCTGCCTGAAATTCCTGCAGGAATGGCATAGCCCGCTGACGGTCGTGAATTACCTGCTCCTCGGCAGCGCTTCAGGCTTCATCCTGGCGACGGCTTATTCGGTATATGCTGCACCCGATCTGGTCGGGTTCTATGGCAAATGGGCGATGGTGATTACCCTGCTGGCGTTGGTGACACGTGCCGCATCGCTGGTTCGCAATGCGCGTCTGAAGCCGAAATCCACACTGCAAACGGCGATTGGTGTGCGCCACGGCCAGATTGTGCAGAAATCTCAGGGCTTCATGGGCGGTTCGTTCAATACCCGCGAGTTCTTCCATGGCAAGGGAGCAGGCCTGTTGCGCTCGGTCAAATGGGTGTTCCTGGTGCTGGTGTTCGCGCTTCCGTTGCTGCTACTGGCCGGCGGGCTTTCCTCTTCCTTTAGTGGATTGCTGCCAGCTGCTTTTTTGGTGCAATATATTGGCCTGCTCGCCGAGCGCTGGTTTTTCTTTGCCCAGGCCAACCATCCGCAGAATCTGTATTACCAGACTATTTCCTGATTCTTATCGGGACAAGGAGAAATCATGACCCGTGTTTTCCTGAGCTTGTTTATCCTGATTTTTGTTAAGCTTGCATGGGCCGAAGCGCAAATTCCCGTGCCCAGGGTCGTGAAGATCAACGAGCGAGTGTACGCCCTGCTCGGCCCGATGGGGCTGCCGAGTCAACACAATCAGGGTTACATGGTGAACAGCACCGTGATCATCGGCGACAAGGGCGTGATTCTGGTGGATAGCGGAGGCACAGACGTGGTCGGCAAACATTTGGCGAAAGCGATAGCCAAAATCACCCCCAAGCCGGTTACCCACATCATTAACACCCATCACCACGGTGACCATCATTTGGGCAATGTGGCATTCAAGGGTGCGGAAATCCTCAGTTCGGAACAGTGCAGGGCGCTGGTTGAGAAAACTGGCGAGGAATGGGTGCAGATCATGGAAAACATGGTCGGCCGCAAGTTTCCCGGTACCCGCCCGGTGCCGGCTATGGTTACCTTCAAGGAGGAAAGTACCAGTGACCGCAGTCTTCAGGGCGTGAAAATGCTGTTGTGGGTGCCGCGTGGCTCACATACGCCGGGTGACATGATGGTCTATCTGCCGGACGATAAGGTACTGATCGGTGGAGATATTCTGGTCAACACCACGACTCCGGTGATGCGCGACGGACATATCCGCAACTGGATAGCAGCTCTCGCCAAGGCGCAGGATTTCGAAGCTGCCACCATCGTGCCAGGCCATGGGCCATTGATGACCATGGCGGACGTGGCCAAGCTGCACAAGCTCCTGGCCGGTTTCTATGCCGGCGTTGAATCCGGGTACAAGAAAGGCCTGAGCGATAGCGAAATTCGCAATACGCTGGATCTTGCCGAATGGAAAAAGCTCAAGGAATATGAAGCCAACATGGGCGGGAATATCAGCCGCGCCTACCTCGAGGTTGAGGCGGCGAATTTCTAGAAGCTGCTGCTCATCGCTCCGCTATGCGCGGAGCATCCGGAGTTCAGGGGCGGGACGAAGCGGGATCGTCGTTATCCTCGAACTTCTCGCGTGGCGGATTGCCGTCATAAACCAAACCACGCCGCCGCTGTAGATAGGCATCCCGCAGAAAGACATAGCGGTCGATGGCGGCTTCGTCCAACACTTTCTCTGCGTCAAGCAGGCGCGCACGGTTATCCACGCTGTGGATGGCAATCGCCGAATTGCGCTCGGGAACCGGTGAGTGCAGCGCCACCGGGTCGAAGTGGACATCTACTGCTGTTCCAACGGCATCTCGCAGGGTGCTGGGGCCAAGGAACGGCAGCACCAGATAGGGGCCGTTGCCGACGCCCCAATATCCCAGCGTTTGTCCGAAGTCCTCGTTACGTTTGGGCAGGTCCATCGGGGTGGCGACGTCGATCAGGCCGGCAATGCCGACAGAGGTGTTCCAGACCAGACGGCTGAAATCCGAGGCGGCCTGCTCGAGTTTGAACTGGAGCAGATCGTTGAGCAGCACCAGCACGTCATCCAGATTGGAAAAGAAATTGCCGACGGCGGTGCGCACCGGATCAGGCATGGCTTCCTTGTACCCTGTGGCAACCGGTTTGAGCACCGCTTTGTCCACCACGTCGTTGAATTTGTAGATGCCGCGGTTGAGCGGTTCCAGAGGATCGCGAGGGTCACCATTGGTGGCGCAGCCGAGCAGGCTAAGGCTCAGCAGTATGGCGACGGGGAGTTTGAGAAGAAGTGCATGCATTTTTTTATTCCGGGAGTTATCGCTGTGCAATTTGCATAAAATTCATTATATCAACGATTCCCTGATGCAGGAACTTTCCCTGGTTCAAGCAATAGTATTTTTGCCAGTGGCAACGGGTATGATAGGTGCAAAAAATTGAGGGATGGCATGAATTCCAAGAATATCCTGATCACTGGCTGTTCCAGTGGAATCGGACGTTGCGTTGCCGCAGGACTGGCAAAGCGCGGCTACCGCGTCTTTGCCTCGGCCCGCAAGACGGAGGATGTGCGGGCGCTTGAGGCTGAAGGCCTGGAAAGCGTGCAGCTCGACCTGGCTGATTCGGTTTCCATTCATCGTGCGATGGACGAGATTCTGGCGCGCAGCGGCGGGCAGCTTTATGCCCTGTTCAACAACGGCGCTTACGGCCAGCCCGGCGCGGTGGAGGATCTGAGGCGTGAGGTATTGCGCGAGCAGTTCGAGGCCAACCTGTTCGGCACGGTTGATCTGACCAACCGGGTTATACCGGTGATGCGCGCCCAGGGCTACGGTCGTATCATCGTGAACAGCTCGGTGCTGGGGCTGGTTGCCTTGCCTTACCGGGGCGCCTATATCGCCAGCAAATACGCGCTGGAAGGGATCGCCGATACGCTGCGGCTGGAGCTTCGCGGCAGCGGCATTCATCTCTCCCTGATCGAGCCGGGGCCGATCGAGAGCCGTTTCCGGGCGAATTCTTACGAGGCCTACAAGCGCAATATCGATGTGGAACACAGCACTCACCGCGAGAAGTACCTGGCCATGGAGCGCCGTCTGGTCAAGCAGGGGGCGGCCGTGCCGTTTACGCTTCCGCCCGGGGCGGTGCTGGACAAGGTCATCCATGCCCTGGAGAGCCGGCACCCCAAAATTCGTTACCACGTGACCGTCCCCACTCACCTGTTCGCCACGCTAAAGCGGATTTTGCCTGATGGCTGGATGGATAAGCTGCTTGCCGGGGTGGGAGGGGACGGCAGCAAATAGCCCGGACTGATGGGGTTGAAGGGTTTGAGATCCGCAGGCTTGAAATCCGGTTTGTTCCCCCCATATAAAATGCGGCTTTCTCGCTTATCGTTACGACTGAATCGAATCATCGAAAGGAATAAATATGGCAGGATTGGATAGCAAAACGCCGATGCCGACGGAAATCAAGCTTCACCAGAAATCGCGCATGCTGGAGATTGCGTTTTCCGATGGGCAGCGTTTTGAGCTGCCTTGCGAATTCCTGCGGATTTACTCGCCTTCTGCCGAGGTGCGAGGCCATGGCCCGGGGCAGGAAGTATTGCAGGTGGGAAAGAAGAATGTAGAAATTACCGATGTTCAGCCGGTGGGCAGCTATGCCGTACAGCTGGTTTTCTCGGATGGTCATGATAGCGGTCTATATTCATGGGATTACCTGCATGACTTGGGCGTCAACCAGGAAGCGCTTTGGAAGAAATATCTGGAGCGTATGAACGAGGCGGGTGCCAGCCGTGAACCGGCTACCCTCTGAGCTTTTAAACTTGTTGTATCCACAGGGTCTCTCCACCCAGGCCAGTGCTGAAAGGTGAGCCTAGTTGATCTTGTCCGGCTCCAACTGGAGGGAAAACGCCGCCGCACCTTCCGAATGGGTGGTGCGTTGTGCACCGCTTATCCGTGGCGGCGGTCGGGTATTGGACGTTGCTTGCGGAACCGGCAGGCACACTCGCTTCCTGATTCAGGCAGGGTTTCAGGTCGAAGCGGTGGATCGTGATGCCTCCGCATTGGCCTTATTACCCGCTGTTGTGACACGCCAGGCTGATCTTGAAGGCGAACCCTGGCCGTATTCTGTCGGGGAGTTCGATGGCATTGTGGTAACCAACTATTTGCATCGCCCTCTATTTTTGCACCTGTTCGAAGCGCTCGCAGCGGGTGGGGTGCTGATTTATGAAACCTTTTCCGATGGCAATCAACTGCTAGGCAGGCCGCGTAATCCGGACTATCTCCTCAAATCAGGTGAATTGCTTGAACAAGTGAAAGGGCGGCTGGAAGTCAACGCTTATGAGGAGTTGTGCGTTATACAAAATAATCGTGCCGTGGTGCAGCGGATTTGTGCGGTAAAGGCCGCCAGGTAATTTTTCATTGGCCCCTTTGTTTTTTCCGGAAACACCCGATATAACGATTACAGACGCCGGAAAATAAATGGGCGGGAAAGCGGAGGTGGATCATGTTAGTGACTATGGATATGTGCTCAGTCAAAGCGGGCAGCGACTATACTTCAGAGGTGATGTGCGCCGGCTGGAATCCTGAAATTGCGCTGATGCAAGGCAGGGCGGCGGAACTTGCAGCGCAATTGATTCATTATCAGTCTCAGCGCGCGGGCGGTATGTCGGCGGATGTGGCGGCTATGGATGTCGATACTTTTCTGGAGCGGATGTACGCTTCTCAGAGATAGTTTGCGGCCGTTGAGTCCTTTAAAATCGGCGAGAACCGCTTGAGCGGTTCTCGCCTTTATCATTTTTGGGAGTCACTCGATGAGTGATGGGCCTTTCATCTCCGATATCTCTTCCCGTATCTGGGATGTCCGCTATCGTTACCGCGAGTCGGGCAAGATCATCGACCTGACCGTTGAGGACACTTGGCGTCGCGTTGCCCGCGCGCTTGCCGAGGCGGAGCGGCAGGATAAGGAAATCTGGGAGCGGCGGTTCTACTCGATTCTGGAGGGGTTCCGCTTTCTGCCGGGTGGGCGCATTCTCGCCGGAGCAGGCACCTCTCACCGGGTCACGCTGTTCAACTGTTTCGTCATGGGTGAAGTGGAGGATGCGCTTGACGGCATTTTTGAGGCGCTCAAGGAAGGCGCGCTGACCATGCAGCAGGGCGGGGGGGTGGGCTATGATTTCTCCACCCTGCGGCCGAGCGGCGAACCGGCCCGTGGTGTCGGAGTAACTGCTTCCGGGCCGGTCTCGTTCATGCACATCTGGGATAGCATGTGCGCCACCATTCTTTCCACCGGTGCGCGCCGTGGAGCGATGATGGCAACGCTGCGCTGCGACCACCCGGATATCGAGATTTTCATTGCGGCAAAACGTGACTCCGGTGCGCTGCGGCATTTCAATTTGTCGGTGCTGGTGACGGACGATTTCATGCATGCGGTGCGGGAGGATGCCGACTGGCCGCTGGTGTTTCCGCTCTCCGGGGATGAATCGACCGGGGAGGTGGTGGAACGGGCGTGGTCAGGCAGCAGCACGCCGCGCCGTTGCAGGGTGCTGCGTCGTGTCGGAGCGCGGGCGCTGTGGGACCAGATCATGCGGGCAGCCTATGATTACGCCGAGCCCGGCGTGATCTTTATCGACCGTGTCAACCGCATGAACAACCTGTGGTACTGCGAACAGATCAGCGCCACCAATCCCTGCGGCGAAATCCCCCTGCCGCACTATGGCGCCTGCAATCTGGGCGCGATCAACCTGACGCAATTCGTCCGGCGTCCCTTTATGGTTGATGGCGATCTTGATCTGGAAGGGATATCAGCTACTGTGGCGACGGCCGTGCGCCTGCTCGACAATGTTTACGACCTTTCCCATTTTCCGCTGCAAAAGCAGGCTAACACCGCACGCGCATCGCGGCGGGTCGGGCTCGGCCTTACCGGTCTGGCCGATGCCCTGGCGATGCTCGGAATACGCTATGGCAGTCCGGAATCATTGGCGCTGGGCGAGAAGGTGATGCAGGCGATCTGCCACAGTGCGTACCGGGCATCGATCGAACTGGCGCGTGAAAAAGGGACGTTTCCGGCATTCCAGGCCGACCCCTACCTGGCTGGTGAATTCATTCGCTCCCTGCCCGAGGACATCGTGCAGGGGATCAAGCGTCACGGCTTGCGCAACAGCCATCTGACCGCTATCGCACCGACCGGAACCATCAGCTTGTTGGCGAACAATGTTTCCAGCGGACTCGAGCCGATTTTCGATTGGGAGTACACGCGGCGCATCCGCGAGGCTGATGGCGGCTTTAGCGAGATGCGAGTGGACGACTATGCCTACCGCCAGTTTCATCTGCAACATGGTGAAGAGGCCTCGTTGCCCACAGCCTTCGTTCGTGTCGGTGAAATTACGCCGGAAGCGCACATCCGGATGCAGGCTACGCTTCAGGCTCATGTCGACAACGCCATTTCCAAAACCATCAACGTGCCGATTGAATTCGACTTCGAAGCATTTCGCTCGATTTATGAAAAGGCCTATGATATGGGTCTGAAGGGCTGTACCGTTTTTCGTCCCAACCCGGTTACCGGGCAGGTTCTGCTTGCCGATAGCGGTTCTGTCGAGAAGCAGTGCTGTTCGATTGAGCGCGAAGCGGATTGAGCATTTCGCGCAACCTGATATTCGGGTAAACTATGAATTTTTGCGGAAAAAATTCATGCTTAAAGGCAGTCTGGTCGCGATCGTTACGCCGATGCACGATGATGGCAGTCTGGATCTGGATCGTTTGCGTGCGCTGGTGGATTTCCACCTGGCGGAAGGGACCGACGGCATCGTCGTCGTTGGCACCACGGGCGAATCCCCGACGGTGAATTTCGATGAGCATTGCCTGCTGATCCGCACCGTGGTGGATCAGGTGGCCGGGCGCATTCCGGTGATTGCCGGAACCGGCGCCAACTCAACCAGCGAAGCGATCGAGCTGACGACCTGTGCCAAGGCGGCCGGCGCGGGCTACAGTCTGTCGGTTACGCCGTACTACAACAAGCCCACTCAGGAAGGATTGTATCGCCACTTCAAGGCGATTGCCGAAGCGGTGGATATCCCGCAGATTCTCTATAACGTGCCGGGCCGCACCGCTTGCGACCTGCTGAACGACACGGTGTTGCGGCTGGCGCAGATTCCCAACATCGTCGGCATCAAGGATGCAACCGGCAATATCGAGCGCGGCAGCGACCTGTTGCTGCGCGCACCGCGGGATTTCGCCGTATACAGCGGTGACGATGGCAGCGGCCTGGCATTGATGCTGCTCGGTGGTCATGGCGTAATCTCGGTGACCAGCAACGTGGCGCCACGTTTGATGCATGAAATGTGTGAGGCGGCATTCAGGGGTGATCTGGCTGCGGCACGCGTCATCAATAACAAATTGTTGGGCTTGCACCAGAAGCTGTTTGTCGAAGCCAATCCGATTCCGGTTAAATGGGTGGTGGCGCAGATGGGATTGATTGGCGAGGGCATTCGCCTGCCGTTGACCCCGCTTTCTGCTATTCATCACGAAGTTTTGAAACAGGCGATGCGCCAGGCCGGCGTGCTGCAATAAATTATTTAAGGTGTCTATGAATAACAGGTTCTTGTCTTCATTTGTGGTGATAACAGCGGTCGCGCTAATGGCGGGTTGCGGTTCGACGTCCTTGCTGGAAGGTAAGAAGATTGACTACAAGTCGGCAGGCAAGCTGCCGCCGCTGGAAATTCCTCCCGACCTGACTTCGCCGACGGCGGACAACCGTTTTGCCGTGCCCGATGTCAGCCCGCAGGGCAGCGCCATGTTCTCTGTATACAACAAGGAAAGAGCGGGCCAGCCACAGACTGCGACGGCGACATCCAATCTGCTGCCATCTCAGGACAAGGTCAGGGTGGAACGTGCAGGCTCGCAGCGCTGGCTGGTGGTGAATGCTACACCTGAGCAGGTATGGCCGGTGGTCAAGGAGTTCTGGCAGGAAAATGGTTTCCTCATAAAAATGGAAGTGCCGGAATCCGGCGTGATGGAAACCGACTGGGCGGAAAACCGCGCCAAGATTCCCCAGGATGCAATTCGCAGCGTGTTGAGTAAAGTCATGGATGGACTTTATTCCACCGCCGAACGCGATAAATTCCGCACCCGGCTGGAGCGCGGTGCGGAGCAGGGCACTGCAGAAATCTATATCAGCCACCGCGGCATGTATGAAGTGATCGAAGGTGGCGATGGCGGCAACCGGACAGTGTGGCAGCCGCGCCCGGCTGATCCGGAACTCGAGGCCGACATGTTGCGTCGCCTGATGATGCGCTTCGGAGTCGAGGAGGTGCGTTCCCAGTCCATGGTGGTGGCGGATGGCAAGCGCGAGCGGGCCAGGGTGATGCGCACTCAGGAAGGTGCCGGCAGCCTCGCGCTGAACGATACCTTTGACCGCGCCTGGCGTCGCGTCGGGCTGGCTCTTGACCGGGTCGGCTTTACCGTGGTGGACCGCGACCGCTCCAAGGGGCTATATTTCGTTCGCTATGTTGATCCCGATATTGATGGCAAGAAGGAAGAAAAAGGTTTCATGTCCAAGCTGGCCTTCTGGAAAGGCGATGGCAAAAACCAGGACAAGCTGGAGCAGTACCGTATTCAGGTTATGGCCACGAGCGAGGGTAGTGCGGTCAATGTTTTGAACAAGGACGGTGCGGTCGAAAGCTCCGAGACTGCGGCCAGAATTCTTAACTTGTTGTTTGAACAGTTGAAATAACACAGCGAGGCGCGTCAATGCGTTTCGCTTCTCTGGGTAGTGGCAGCCGGGGCAATGCACTGGTGGTCGAGGTCAGGCAAACCCGATTGCTTCTCGACTGCGGTTTCGGTATTCGGGAAACGGTTGCTCGACTATCGCGCCTCGACTTACGGCCGGAAGATCTTACCGGCATCCTCATCACTCACGAACATGCCGACCATATCGGCGGTGCAGTCAGATTCGCGCGCCGGTTTAAGTTGCCGGTGTGGCTGACCCACGGCACTTTCACCAACCATGCCCTTGCGCAAACGCTGCCCGATATTCGCCT
>JAUYSN010000393.1 GCA_030696235.1 Sulfuricella sp.
CCATGCAACCGGGCAATCGCCTCGAACGGCGCGTTCACGACAACCGGACGCAACGCCAGCCAGGCCCATTCGCGCACGCCGAAATGACGATCCGCGGCAAGCGGCCTCATCGCCATGAATTTATCGGCGAAACCCAACTCCGGATGCAAGGCAATCGCAAAACAGGCAAATCCCCGCACCGAATCGGATGGATGAGCGATGAGCTGCTGCAATGCCCCCATATCGTCAAACGCACCGTACCTGCCCACCATCCTCCCGGCCAGTTCCATGCGCTTTACCAGGCCATGCCCGGAAAATTCCTGACGCATCGCTTCCTGCGCCAGTCCTGCCGCGTTTCCCGACCAGCCAGTTAACGTGCCGAGCAACGCGGCAAAATCCATCGCCGCCTGCTCGGTCAGGGTCGCAGTTTCCATTTCACCGCGATTGAGAAGAGCGGTCAGGTCAGGCGGGATATCGCGCAGCCGGACATGGCCTTTGCGTTTCGGTATAAACCGGCCGCCACAATCGATTTTATCCATCCATGAATTTTAGCGTAAAATGGCGTCCTCGCCCCAGTAGCTCAGTGGATAGAGCGACCCCCTCCTAAGGGGTAGGTCGGACGTTCGATTCGTCTCTGGGGCACCAATAAAATCAATTTGTTAGGTCTTTTTTATCCGATCTAATTTCTGCAAACACCTGCTTCGTCACAATTTCAGCAAAGTTGATTTTAGAAGTTAAGTGAATACTCATACCGACTTGATGATCTTGGTATCCTGTGGACAAGGATATTTTTATTGTTATGGCGTGCCAGAAAACCTGACGCAGATCAATTCAGCTAACCGTTCCATGGTTATCGGCCATAACCGGAATAAGTTTAATTCTGCCGAAAAAACACTTACCAATTAAGGCATTGGCAATGACGGGAACATGCTCGTCAGCTGCAATTGATTCACACTTTGCAGAGGATGGATGCGCATTGGCGACTAACCCCATGATGTCATGGTATATTTACATATCATGTTGATTTTATGCATTTAATTTTTAGAATAATTTTTAAGCTTCGCAACAAAACCCCTTTCCTGCAAGACACTTAAGGATGATCAAGACAAGTTCTCCACAGAGTTATCCACAGTAAATGTGCAAAAACATCACGAAGACAACCTCTATCCATTCGCTGCTTTTTTTGGTAACTTTCAACGATGAATTATTGCAGCCATTGCGGTGCCAAAGTAGCGCTGAAAATCCCACCCGGAGACCACCTGCCACGCCACATGTGCGGCATCTGCGGCGCCATCCATTACGAAAATCCGAAAATGGTAGTCGGCGCGATCCCCGAATGGGAGGACAAGATTCTGCTCTGTCGCCGTGCCATTGAACCACGCTACGGGCTGT
>JAUYSN010000412.1 GCA_030696235.1 Sulfuricella sp.
TCATCTGGCTCATGTCCATGCGAGCCCGGTTGCAATACATGGGTGCTTAACTGCGAAGCCGACCAAGTCGTTAACGCACGGCCCTGCTCAGGTTGGGATTCTGGCTGACTTTGATCGCCTGCTGACATTGCATCTCCACAACAAAAAAGAAAGCAGTGGCAACATTCACTACTGCTTCAAGCTCAAAAACATCACAACAAAAAAAGGCCAAAAGAAAGAATGGGAAGGATGTCCTTGAATTCCTTCAGGATAGATTTTCCAGAAGAACTATCGACAACGATTCGATCCTCCCCCTTCACGACAGGATCTTCGGTCCCACCAGTGCGAATGGATTCCAGATTATAAAGGAGAGAAGTCTTCTCGCCGTTGACAGAGCGCAAAATGCGAATTTCCGTCGTATTAGCCAGACCATCCAGGCCCGAAGCCATCGCAATAACCTGCAACAGTGTCGTTCTGCCCTTGAGAGGATAAACACCGGCATTCTTGACATTACCTTCAACCGTCACCCGCTGACTCGTGTATTCCTTGACAAAAACGCTGACCTGGGGATCCTGCATATAGCTTTCAGACAACTTGGTGGCGATATCCGTCTCCAACTCCTGGCTGGTTCGTCCCCCAGCCTGAATGGTGCCAATCAGGGGTAAAGAAATAATACCCCGGGAATTGACGCGAACAGCTTTGGAAAAAGTCTGCGACTGGAAAACCTCGATTTCGAGCAAATCCAGGTAACCTATAACGTACTCATCCTGCTCAGGCGCAATAGCCGCAGCACTCAATGCCTTACTGTCGGCGACAGCTGCCGTCACAATCGAATCAGGCTGTTTTCCCGCCTCAGCGTTATCAGCAAAAGACTGGCCAGACAGCATCACCCCCGCAAACAAACATGACAGAGCTATATTAAATAAGGATTTACCCATTTCCGCTCTCCTCTTGGAACATCTAACTGGCGCGCCGCAACCAACGCTTCCAGAAGGAAAAACCGTACCCCGATTTCACCACTGGCACCTTGGCTGCTGGCAACCGAAGCTTTACTGGATCTAAATTGTCAAGTATACCCTTGGGGCGATCAAGCACCAATTTTCTTGCCTCTTCCGCGCCCACCCAACGTTCAGCCGCGCGGCGCCCTTCCGCAAGCAAAGGCGCCCTGCCTTTAACTCCATGGGCATCGGTTGCGAGAATATGAACCTGCCCTTCATCCAGCATCAACTCAGCCCAATATTGCACTTGTTCACCAAAGCGCCCGGTCAGACTACCTGCCGTAATTTGCATCCAGGCGCCATGTTCGGCCATATTCCGGAAAATAGTATAATGTGACGAAATCCAGCTCAGACGCTCGGGGTGGGTAATGATCGGCACATAGCCGGCCGCCAACAGATTGAACACAAACTCTTCCAGGCGCGGCGGCGCCACATGATGCGGCGGCTCGAGCAGGAAATAACGCGTGCCATGCAAAGTGGGCACCTCCCCCGCACGCATCCGGGCGATCAAATCAGGGGCCAGATGCGTATCCGCGCCATAAGTCAACTGCAAGGGAATATCGGCTTCCGCCAGCCGCAAACGAAAATCCTCCACCGCCTGCCGAATCCCGGTCGCGGTATTTTCATACATCCCCGGATAAATATGCGGCGTACAGGCCACCACCTTAATCCCATCCGCCACGGCGATGCGCGCCATCTCCAGCGCAGTAGCAAGATCCGGCGCCCCATCATCAATCCCGGGCAGCATATGGCAATGCAGATCAATCATGTTCTATATCTAATACAGCCTTCGCCCCCACTGCCGCACGTGGCCGCATAATAAACCGTAACATCTGCAGTACCCGGTGCGGCTGCGCCAGAGCCAGCAGATAACTGACCCATAGACCCAGGAAAGCAAATAGTAGCAGGTGCTCCGAAACCCCGGCGCGTTGCGCCTGCAGGCCAATCAGCCCATATACCAGCGAAGCCCCTGCCATCACCGCCACCACCTGGCTTGTCGAATAACCCGCATCCAGCAGTACATGGTGCATATGTTGCCTGTCCGCGTAAAACGGGCTCTTGTGCTGTGATATGCGCAGCAGCATTACGCTGCCCATATCCAGCAACGGCACCGCCAGAATCCACACCGCCGTAATCGGATTAATCGGCAACTGTTTCGCCCCTGCCAGTTTTACCGAAAACCACGCCAGCAACAGCCCCAACAGCATCCCCCCGGTGTCTCCCATGAAGACCCGCGCCCGCGATCGCCACGGGGAACGCAGGTTGAACACCAGGAATCCCACGATCGCCCCCGCCAAAATCAGAATTTCCACGCCCAGACGCACATCTCCAGAGTCCACTGCGACCCAGGCAAACATCAGCAGCGGCAGCAGCACCACCGTCCCCGCCAAGCCATCCACTCCATCGATCATGTTGATCGCATTCATCAGCCCTATGATCGCAAGAGCTGTCACCAGATACGACCACTTACCCAGCTCGATATCGCCAAAGCCCAGCAGATCGCCAAAATGAAGAACGTGTATCGACGTGCCCGACACCACCACCAGCGCCGCGATTATCTGAGCAAAAAACTTCGAACGATGGCCGATCTCATGCATGTCGTCGGCTACACCAACGGCTACCGTAATCGCCATGGCCGCCAGCAAACTCCAGCTCCCGCCCGGAATGCCCCCGGCCAACCCATTGGCCAGCAAAAAGGTCAGAAAGATCGCCAGGCCGCCCACCAGCGGCGTCACCGCCGCATGCTGCTTGCGCCCCCCCGGATGATCCACCAGCCCATAATGCAGCGCCGGCCTGATCAACGCCAACACCAGCACCGCCGCCAGAACGGGAGAAAGCAACACCGCCCACCAAATACCCATAATCACTACCGTCCTGTTAACTGAGCTGCTTTCAAATGCAATTAAGACAAAAGCATACCCTTTTAACCTATTTCACGACTTGTGTAAATGCCTATACCTTCTAAGGGGGAGGAGGGAGCGTTGGACTTGTTCAGTCCTTCCCTAGCTGTCTTTGTGCGATTCATAATACCGGGCAAACAAGGCTTCCAGTTCGTCGATCACCTCGACGGCTGGCTTGCCGTGCATGACATGCTTCATCATGAAACTTGAGGTTTCGTGCAGCAGCTTGTCGGTGTTCAGCATCGGGTAGGTTTCCCGCAGCCGCTTGATCGCCTTGACCACGGACTCTTCAGCAGGACGGGGAATAGCCAGGGGTTCCTGAGGAACGGCAACGTCGACAGCCGGATTGCGGGCGGCAAGAAATTCGACAAAGGCGAACACGGTATCCTGCTGCTCCGCGGAAAGCGTCTCCAGCAGGCGCAGCAGTTTCTTCTCTTCAGGTTTCACGGATAAAGTTACTTCAGTGCTGCGGTCGTGAAGTCCAGGAAAGACTGCAACAACTTGGAGCGGAATTTTTCCGTGGCATAAACCACCGACAGCGGCCGGATCAGGCGCGGTTCCAATGGCACAGCGACCAGATCGCCGAGTTTGACTTCCTTGAGGATGGTGGCGCGCGAAACTATCGCAATGCCCAGCCCCGCCTCAACCGCCCCCTTGATCGCTTCCGGGCTACCCAGTTCCATCGCGATATTCAGGTCATCCGGCGAGATGCCGGCACGCTTGAAGTAATCGTCCACCACCTCGCGCGTGCCTGAACCGGCTTCGCGGCTGATGTAGGGCTGGACGGCAAGTTTCTCGGCCGATGCCGAAGAAAGCCCGGACAGTTCATGCTGCGCCGAGCAGATCATCACCAGCTCATCTTCGCAGCACACTTCCGATTTCAGGCTGGGATGATGGGAAGGCGCCTCGATCAGGCCGATGTCGAGGGTGTGATCAGCGACTTTGGATTCGACGGTTTCCGAGTTTGCCACCGTGAGTCGTGCCTGGACCTGGGGGTAGCGCGCCTTGAAATCTCCCAGCATGCGCGGCAGCATGTATTCCGCGATGGTCGTGCTGGCACCGATCATCAGCGTGCCGCCGACCTCACCCGTCATTTCCGTCAAACGGGTTTCCATTTCCGCGGTCAGGTTCAGGATGCGCTCGGCGTATTCCATCGCCAGACGCCCTGCCGGCGTCAGCGCAATCTTGCTGTGGCTGCGCTCGAACAGACGGGTATTGAAATGTTCTTCCAGCTGCTTGACCTGGAACGTGACCGCAGGCTGGGTCATGAACAGTATCTCGGCCGCCTTGGTGAAGCTCAATTGTTTGGCAACGGTATAAAAAACCTGAAGTCGGCGGTCTGCCATAAGGGATCATAAGCAAATTTAATGGACATATATTCAATCACAAATCAAGGCGCAAAGATAGGCTAAACCCCAACTTTGATTGGCCGCATGGCACCACATAGGGTTTCATGGTATAAAGCTTAGGGCTTACTTTCTGCCCCTGAAAAACGAACGGAACCTACCCGAAAATAGCCGATGAAGCGTGGCTTTTACATTATTCTGTCGGCCCAGTTTTTTTCCGCACTGGCCGATAATGCTCTGCTGATCGCCGCCATCTTCGCCCTGCGCGACATGCATGCGCCGCAGGAATACGAACCCCTGCTCAAGCTGTTTTTCACCGTTTCCTACGTCTTGCTCGCCGCGCTTGTCGGCGCTTTCGCCGACTCGATGCCCAAAGGTCGGGTGATGCTCATCAGCAATGGCGTCAAAATCATCGGCTGCCTGATGATGTTCGCCGGAGTACACCCGCTGGTCGCCTATGCGGTCGTCGGCCTGGGCGCCGCCGCTTACTCCCCCGCCAAGTACGGCATACTCACTGAACTGCTGCCGCATCGCCTGCTGGTCGTCGCCAACGGCTGGATCGAAGGGCTGACGGTGATGGCAATCATCCTCGGCACTGTGGTTGGCGGACTGCTGATCGAGCCGACCATCGCCCAGATCCTGTTGACCTTCGATTTCCCGGTAATCGACACCGGCATCGACACGATCCCGGAGATGAGCATCGGCATCATCGGCAGCATTTACCTGATTGCCGCGGCTTTCAACCTGTACATCCCCGACACCGGAGTGGACCACCGGATCCTGAAGAAAAATCCGCTCTATCTGTTACACGATTTCAACCACTGCCTGAAGCTGCTGTGGCGCGACAAGCTGGGCCAGGTGTCGCTCGCTGTCACCACCCTGTTCTGGGGGGCAGGCGCAACCCTGCAATTCATCGTCCTGAAGTGGGCGGAGGCGGCGCTGAATATGGACCTGTCCAAAGCCAGCATGCTGCAAGGGGTGGTGGCGGTAGGCGTCGCGATCGGTGCGGTACTGGCGGCAAAAATGGTCACGATGCGCAAATCGGTGAAAGTGATTCCGCTTGGCATCGCCATGGGAGTGATCGTTATCGGCATGAATTTCGTGCACGACCTGTGGATTGCCGTGCCACTCCTGGTTCTCATCGGCGCTCTGTCAGGCTTTTTTGTGGTGCCAATGAATGCACTGTTGCAGCATCGCGGCCACATCCTGATGGGCGCAGGCCATTCGATTGCGGTACAGAATTTCAACGAAAATCTGTCGATCCTCGCCATGACCGGTCTCTATGCGCTGCTGGTCTATCTGAATTTATCGGTCTACGCAATCATCGCGCTATTTGGGCTATTCGTGAGCGGCATGATGTATTACCTGAAAAAACGGCATGAAAAAAATCAGCGCCAGTTCGATGATGTCGCACTGCTCGACGACACTCGGAACTAAGGCCCAATTTTTTACAGCACGATGGGTTTGTTCGGCAGTTCATTCACATTGGCGCTACTGGCTGGATAATACCGGGCAAGGTGCTCTGCAATCGCGTGTATGCCTGACACCACCCCCAGTTCAAAATCCTCCTGCTTGAACGCATGCTCCATTTCCCGACAAATCATATCCCACCCCGGCGGCCCGACATCGCGATTGATGCCTCTATCGGCGACAATTTCCACACGGCGATCAGCGAGCAGAAGATAAATCAGCACGCCGTTATTGCGCTCGGTATCCCACACCCGCAGCTGCGAAAACACCTCCACGGCGCGCTCGCGGGCACTGCGACCATAAAGCAGCGCCATGGGATCGAGTGCCGCCTCGACGGCGAAGCGAATCTCCCCAAAATGGGTCGTTTCGGACACCCCGATCGCAGCTTCGATTGCACGCATCGTGTGCTGAGGGAATGCCCGCCTCATCCGCCATGGGGTAGTCAACAAATGTCTGGCAAGCCGCCTGATCTTCATCTTTTCACCACCTTCCCGAAGCACCACCGCCGCCAAAACCGCCGCCTCCACCGCCGAATCCGCCGCCACCTCCAAAACCGCCACCGCCGCCGCTGGACCAGCCCCCGCCACCATGGCGGCCGAGGAGGGTAAAGATGAAAACGAACAAACCGGCAACCAGCGCCATCATCAGCGAGGCGAACAATAGCCAGGCGACGACGACTGCGACCGAACCGGCAACCAGCCCGCCGACAAACGGGCCGAGCAGGGCGCGCATCGCGCCCCCCACAACGACTGCAAGCACGAAACCGATGGCCAGCCAATCACCGCTGACACCGCCCCCGTCTTTCGACCGCGACGATTTCTTCTCCGGCAACGGCTCGCCTTCGATCACCTTGATGATGCGATCGACCCCGGCACGTATCCCGCCGAAGTAGTCATCCTGCTTGAAATAGGGTGTGATGACTTCACTGACGATGCGCTTCGCCACCGCATCGGGAATCGCGCCCTCCAGACCGTAACCCACCTCGACACGCAACTTGCGGTCGTTCCTGGCGATCAGGAGCAGCACGCCATCGTCCACGCCCTTGCGCCCGAGCTTCCAGGCTTCTGCCACGCGGATGGCGTATTGCTCTATGGTTTCGGGTTGGGTAGTGGGAACGATCAGAACGGCGATCTGGCTGCCTTTTCTATTTTCAAAGGCTTGCAGGGTTTGCTCCAGCGCCGCCTGCTGGTCGGGCTGGAGCGTCCCGGTCAGATCGGTGACACGCGCCTTGAGGGGCGGCACCGCCACCTCCGCCGCCGCCCACGGCGCGCAAAGCAGCCACAGGACGGCGATCAGACTGGTCAGCCAGGCTTTACTTGACGGCAGGCGCAGCACCAAAATCCACCTTGGGTGCGGTGGAAATTTCTTTCTCGTTTTCCACGCTGAAGTTGGGCTTGGTCTTGAAACCGAACATCATCGCTGTGAGATTGCTGGGGAAGGAGCGCACCGTCACGTTGTACTCCTGAACTGCCTTGATATAGCGGTTGCGTGCGACGGTGATGCGGTTTTCCGTGCCCTCGAGCTGTGCCTGCAAGTCGCGGAACACCCCATCGGCCTTAAGCTGCGGGTAGTTCTCCGACACCAGCAGCAGGCGGGAAAGCGCGCTCGTCATCTGGGCCTGCGCCTGCTGGAATTTGGCGAAAGCCTGCTCATCGTTGATCAGCTCGGGGGTCGCCTGAATCGAACCCACCCTGGCACGCGCCTCGGTGACTTGAGTCAGCACCTCTTTTTCGTGCGCGGCATAACCCTTGACCACGTTTACCAGGTTGGGCACCAGATCTGTTCGGCGCTGGTACTGGTTGAGCACTTCGGACCAGCTCGCCTTGATCTGCTCGTCGGTGGATTGCAGCGTATTGTAGCCGCAGCCACTCAAGGACAGGGACAGCAGCAAAATAACGGATAACAGCCAGTTACGCATAATGATCTCCTGAATAAACAGCACTGTCTTATAGTGTAGCCGGTTCTTTGGAACACAAGTCCTGCATGGTCTGTTTCGCCAGGCACAAATCTTCCCACGCCCTGGCCTTGTCTTGCAGGGTGCGCAGCAAATAAGCCGGATGATAGGTCACGATCAGCGGAATGCCCTGGTAGGCGTGCACCTTGCCGCGCAGGCTGGCGACCGTCGCCTTGTTCCCAAGCAGTGCTTCGGAAGCGATTTTCCCCAGGGTCACGATCAGCTTCGGCTGGATCAGCTCGATCTGGCGCTGGAGATAGGGAAAGCATGCAGCGATCTCACCTTGGTGAGGGTTACGGTTGTCAGGCGGGTGTGACTTCACCACGTTGGTGATATACACGTTATCGCCCCGCTTCAGTCCGATGCTTTTCAGCATGTTGTCGAGCAGCTTGCCGGCCTGACCGACGAAGGGTTCTCCCTGGGCATCCTCGTCCACGCCGGGCGCCTCGCCGATAAACAGCCAGTCGGCATTTTCGTCGCCGACGCCGAACACGGCCTGGGTGCGGGTTTTGTGGAGTTCGCAGGCGGTGCAGCCTGCCGCTGCGGCTTTAAGCCCGGCCCAATCCATGGCTCCCGCATCGCCCAAGCCAGGCGCATCAGCCGGCACCCCGCGAGCATGCCACACCGGCCCCAGCCCCATTTCCTGAAGATACAGCTCGCGCCTGCCCGTCATAACGACAACTCCATCAGAACCGCATCCTCGCGCCCCTCTTCGGCCAGATAGTATTTCTTGCGCACGGCAATTTCGGAGAAACCAGTGCTCAGATAAAGCCGACGCGCCGCAAGATTGGAAGGACGCACCTCCAGCAACATGACTTCAGCATGATAATTGCGCGCCAGATTGATCAGTTGGTGAAGGAAGCTCCTCCCCAGGCCCCTGCCCTGCCAATCCAGTGCAATGCCCAGGTTGAGCAGATGCGCTTCGCCCACGACCACCATCATCACGCTGTAGCCGATCACGCACCCGCTGAGTTCGTACACCCAACAACTGTAGCCGGCATTGAGCGAATCGCGGAAGTTGCCGTAGGTCCAGGGGAAAGGATAAATCTCGTATTCGATAGCAACCACCGCCTCGAGATCTTCCAGACACATTGGGCGGATAGAGACAATTTCCTGCAACTGGGCGCTCATCGTTCGCTCGTTTTCAACGCGACTTTATTGCGGATATATAGCGGCGCAGCTTCGGCCGCATCCATGCCGAAGCCGCGTTTGAACTGCGCGGCGCCCAGCACGGCGATCTCCGCCGCATGGGGCAAGACATCGGGCAACACTTCGACAAGCTGCCCGGCATAACGGCTGCGCAATATCTCGCCATGAGCCGCAAAGCCATTACCGCAGCCGGTCCAGTGTTCACCTGAGACGTCCGGCGTCTGCTGCGGTGAACTCAATCCGGGCGCATTCAAGGTACGCCACTCGCCTTCGGTTTTTTCGTACACGCCATGGTAAACCTCGCCCATACGCGCATCCAGGCAGGCGA